>CAWUMD010000150.1:0-6148 GCA_963923365.1 uncultured bacterium | reverse complement strand
CCGGTGCTGGAAAGCTACGGCGAGGAACTGGAACGGCTGGAGGATGCGGTGGTCGCGCGCCCTACCCAGTCGCTGCTCTCGGAGATCTACGAACTGCGGCGGGAACTGATGGTGCTGCGGCGCGTGGTCTGGCCCCTGCGGGATGTGATCAATGCCCTGATCCGCGATCGCACCCCGTTGATCAGTGATGACGTCCGCATGGACCTGCGCGACTGCGCCGACCATGCCTACTTCCTGCTCGACACGCTGGAAACCTACCGGGATCTGGCCAACAACCTGATGGAGGTCTACCTCTCCTCGATCAGCAACCGCCTCAATCAGGTAATGAAGCTGCTGGCGATTCTCTCGACAGTGTTCATGCCCCTGACACTGATTGCGGGCATCTACGGGATGAACTTCAACACCCAGACCTCCCGCTGGAACATGCCGGAACTGAACTGGCCCTACGGCTATCCCTTCGTGCTGGGGCTGATGCTGGCGATCGCCGCCGCTCTGCTCTGGCTGTTCTGGCAACGGGGCTGGTTCGAGGACTGGAGCCAGCCGAGCCTGCGGGTTGAGCACGATCCCTGACTGCCGGTTGCCCGGGCTGGGTACGCTGCGGGCAGAGTCACCCGGAGTTCCAACCATGACGCCGTCTCATCCGTTACCGGCACCCCTGGCCGCGGCGCTGGATGCCGCCATCGAGCAGGCCGAGAAAAGCTGGCGGGAAGGGGGGATTCCCATCGGTAGTGCCCTGGTCAACCATCGCGGCACGATTCTCTCGGTGGGCCATAACCGGCGGGTGCAGCGGGGCAGCGTCGTCCTCCACGCCGAGATGGACTGTCTGGAGAATGCCGGTCGGCGGCTGGACTGGTCCCGGTGCACCCTCGTCTCGACCCTTTCCCCCTGCCCGATGTGCTCGGGTGCGGCGGTTCTCTACCGCATTCCCCGGGTGGTGATTGGCGAACATCGGACCTTCCTGGGGGCCGAGGATTGGATGCGATCCCAGGGCATCGAACTGCTGGTAGTTGATGATCCCCGCTGTGTGGCCCTGATGGAACGCCTGCAGCGGGAACGGCCGGAGCTCTGGGCCGAGGATATCGGGGAGCCGAGCGGGCTGACCTGATGCTTGCATCGCACCCACGCAGGGTTCACGTCGAGCGGCCGGTCAGACCGCCGGATCCCTTCGGCTCTCTCAGCCATCCCTGCGATCCTGCTCCTCCTTCAGCTGGCGCACCAGTTCCAGGCTGGCACCGCCGATCAGCCCGCCCACGGCCCCGATCACCAGATACTTGGCGGTCTGATCGCGGTAGACCCCGTTGATGTAAGGAGTCGGAGCGATTGTCGCCGTCGCCCAGCCGATCACGGCTCCGCAGCCTCCGTAGACCAGAGCAGCGATCGCCAGCTTAGGCAGGTTCATCATCCACCTTGACTGGACGGGTCAGATAGCGGTCCTCGAGACTCTTGATCACCACGTAGAGCACCGGCACCACCAGCAGACTGAGCACCGTTGCCACCAGCAGCCCACCGAACACCGCCGTTCCCAGGGACCAACGGGACCCTGCCCCGGCACCGGAGGCCACCACCAGGGGCCAGAAGCCCGCCAGCCCCGACCCGGCGGTCATCAGAATCGGGCGGAAGCGCTCCCGGCAGGCGGTGATCGCCGCCTGGACGATGGAAGCTCCCTGCTCCCGGGCCTGGTTGGCGAACTCGACGATCAGGATGGCGTTCTTACTGGCCAGGCCAATCAGCATCACCAGGGCGACGTTACAGTAGACATCGTTGACCAGCCCCCGTAGCCCCACCGACACCAGCGCCCCCAGAATCGCCAGGGGTACCGTCAGCAGGATGATGATCGGGTCGATGTAGCTCTCGTACTGAGCCGAGAGGAACAGAAAGACCATGACGATGCCGAAGGCGAAGATCAGGGCCGCCAGATTACCCGCGGCCAGCTGCTCCCGGGCGGTGCCAATCCAGTCGTTGCCGATGCCGTTGAGTGCCTTGGCTTTCACAGCTTCGTCGAGGGCCTGCAGCGCCTGACCGCTGCTGTAACCCGAGGCCTGGGTGCCCTGAATCTGTACCGTCCGGTAGATGTTGTAGTGATTGATGATCTGGGGCGCACTCAGCTGCTCGACACTCAGTAGCTGGGCCAGAGGCACCGATTTGCCCTGGCGGCTGGTGACGTAGATCCGGGAGAGGGCTTCAGGTGTGGCCCGGAACTGCTCGTTGGCCTGGATGTAGACCTGATAGTTGCGCGGGCCCATCAGGAACTGGTTGACGTAGGCTGACCCCAGGGCCCCACCCAGGCTGCTCAGAGCTGTCGAGAAGTCCACATCCAGGGCTGCCAGGCGATCCCGGTCGATGGTGACCTGCAACTGCGGGGCATTGATGCTCACCTGGGTAAAAGCCTGACCACCCAGAGCTGGATTGCGGTTGGCCTGGGCGATGATCTCCCGACTGTTGCTGACCAGATCCTCGAGGGTGAGCTGACCGCCGCTTTCATCGTTGACCTGCAGCTGGAAGCCGCCGGTGGCACTGAACCCGGGAATGGCCGGTGGGTTGAAGGCTTTGGCAAAGCCCTGCCGGGCCAGCTGCTCGCGGAAGGCCTCATTCCACCGGGTGAGCAGGGCATTGCTGCTCTCACCGGCAGCCGTGCGCTCCTCCCAGGGTTTGAGCAGGGCAAAGAAGATGCCCTGGTTGGGGCTGTTGCCGTTGAAGCCCATGCCACTGACGGTGAAGGTGGCTTCCACCGCCGGTTCCGCCCGGAGGGTTTTCTCCACCGTGGCCAGCAGGGCATCGGTCTGCTGCTGGGCCACCCCATCCGGGGTCTGGGCGATGCCGAGGATGGCGCCCTGGTCTTCGTCCGGGACAAACCCGGAGGGTACCAGTTGGAAGCAGAGCACCGTTCCCGCAAGCCCCAGTCCGAAGCCGATCAGCACCCAGCGCTTGGCCCGGATCACGGCCTCCACCAGTGTGCCGTAGCGTGCCAGCAGCCCGGTGAAGCCCCGGTTGAAGGCAGCGAAGAAGCGTCCCAGGGGGCCTGTGCCCAGTTCGCTGCGGCGCATGATCAGCGCTGCCATCGTCGGGCTGAAGCTGAGGGCGTTGAAGGTGGAGACGAGGATCGAGAAGGCGATGATCAGTGCGAACTGCTGGTACATCCGACCGGTGGAACCGGGGAAGAAGGCGACCGGGACGAACACGGCCAGCAGCACCAGGGAGGTGGCGATGATGGCCCCCGAGAGTTCCTCCATGGCCTCCAGACTGGCCTGCAGGGGTTTCTTGCCCTCCTCCAGCTTGGTAGTCACCGCCTCCACCACGACGATGGCATCATCCACCACCAGACCGGTGGCCAGAATCAGCCCGAACAGGGTGAGGTTGTTGAGGGAGAAGCCCAGCCCCAGGGCGAAGACCAGGGATCCAATCAGCGACACCGGGATGGCGATCACCGGGATGATCGTGGTGCGCCAGTCCTGGAGAAAGATGAAGATCACCAGGATTACCAGGGCGATCGCTTCGAACAGGGTTTTGAACACCTCATCCAGGGAGGCCTGGACGAAGGCGGTGGTGTCGTAGACCAGTACCGATTCCATCCCGGCCGGGAAGCGCCGCTTCAGCTCGGCCATCTTCTCCTCGATCCGCTCAGCCACATCCAGGGCATTGCTGCCTGGGAGCTGATAGATGGCGATCCCGACGCCGGGATTGCCGTTCACCCGGGCGTTCTGGGAGTAGTTCTGGGCTCCGAGCTCAGCCCGGCCGACATCCTTGAGCTTGACCAGGCTGCCATTGTCACCGCTGCGCAGTACCAGCTCGGCGAACTGCTCCGGCGTCTCGAACTGGCTGATCACCCGAATCGGGATCTGGTCCTTCTGACCGGGGGGCGCCGGTTCCTGACCGATGGCGCCAGCCGGGATCAGCACGCTCTGACGTTCGAGGGCGATCGCGACGTCACTGACACTGAGCTGGCGTGCTGCCAGGGCTTCGGGGTCCAGCCAGAGCCGCATGGCGTACTGCCGCTGACCGAAGTAGCTGATCTGGCCGACGCCGGGGGTGCGCAGCAGCTCGTCGTAGATGTTGAGGTCGACGTAGTTGCTCAGGAAGGTGCTGTCATAGCTGCCATCGGGGGAATAGAAGCCGTAGACCAGCAGAATATTGGGGGAGGCGACCTGGGTCACCACCCCCTGCTTCTGCACCGAAGTCGGCAGTTGGGGAGCGGCGATCGCCACCCGGTTCTGGACATTGACCTGATCGATGTCCTTGTCGGTATTCGGCTCGAAGAAGACCGTGATCGCGCTGGTGCCCGCGAAGCTGTTGGAGGTCATGTACTGCAGCCCCGGCACACCATTGATCTGGCGCTCGATCGGGGTGGTGACTGCCTGCTCCACGGTCTGGGCATCGGCGCCGGGGTAGGTGGAGGTCACCAGCACCTGAATCGGCGAGATGTTCGGCAGGTATTCCAGGGGCAGCAGCGGGATGCAGATGCTCCCCAGCAGCACGATGATCAGGGTGCAGACCGTAGTCAGCACCGGGCGTTTGATGAAGGGCGTGGCAAGAGACATCAGCGGGGTGCAGTAGCTCAGGACTGACAGGAACGTCAGACACCGGTCCCATCAGTGTGGGGGTGGAGTCAGTCTCTGCCAACCTGCTGTAGCAGATTGAAAAAGCCGGGCTCTGCCCGGCTGAAGGTCTCTCTGGTCGCTTTCCCGGTTCCAGAGTGTGGCCGGAGTAGCCGCCTCCGGCGATCCGGCTAACGGCTGCCGTTGGTTTGCCTCGTAACCAACGGACTGGGTGGAGCGGGTTAATGCTATCGGCTGTGCGATCGCCAGGCCGACACGCGTCGAGCTCAGCGCGTTGCCGTCAGGGTCTGAGGTTGTACCGGTAGGTTCGGTCGCAGTTGCAGCAGGTTGCTGACAATCAGGCGATCGCCGACCTTGAGGCCACTCAGCACCGGATAGCTCTGCTGTTGCAGCAGCCCGAGGCTGACCGGCTGCTGGCGGGCGGTGGGCTGGCCGGTCTGGGTGCTGACGGTGTAGACGAACGCCTGTCCGCCGATGCGGGTCACCGCACTGGCTGGCACGCGCAGTCCGGGGCCCGTCCGCCAGATCAGACGCGCCTGCACAAACTGGCTGTCGCGGAGGCGGCCCTGACGGTTGGGGAAGCGGGCCTTGACCGTGACTGCCTGCTGCATCTGGGAGGTTTCCGGAGAGATGAAGTTCAGCCTCCCCTCGCCCAGGACCTGTTCGGAACCGGGTTTCTCGAGCAGAACCGTCAGGCCTGATCGCAGTTGGGAGGCCCGGTTGGCTGGTACCGAAAAGGCCAGATCGAAGGCACTGTTGTCGGTGATCGTGGTCAGTGTCTGGGCATTCGTGACCAGATCTCCCGGACGGAGGGTGATGTCTCCCACCTGACCGGCAATCGGACTGCGGACCTGCTTGAAGTCGAAACTGACCCGGGCCGAGGCACTGTCAGCCTGGCTGCGGAATACCTGGGCCTGGGTCTGGCGGACGACGGTTTCGGCGGCTTCCGTCTCCCGGCGGGCGACCTGCACCTGTTCCCGGGACACCTTGTATTCCGTAGCTGCCTGGTCAGCTACCAGCTGGGCGATCGCCCCCTCGCGAATCAGCAGCCGGGTGCGACGGTAGTTGACCTCCGCCAGGTTGAAGCGGGCGATCGCTTCCTTCAGGCGGGACTGGCTGACCCGCAGCTGGGTTTGGGCATTGGTGAGCTGGTCGCGGGTCTGAGCCACCCCGGCCAGGCTGGATTGGTACTGAGGCAGGGTCTGGTCCGGCTCCAGGGCGAAGAGGACCTGCCCCGGCTCGACCTGGGCACCGGAGGCGACCGGTATCGTCCGGATCCGTCCCTGGATCTGGGGTTTGAGCACCACCTTGCGGATCGCCTGCAGGGTGCCGACGTAGAGCGCACTGTCCACCACCGGCACGCTGGAGAGGCGGATCACCTTGACCGGCAGAGGGGCCGTGGCCTCAGGGGTCTGGCTGGACCCGCAGCCTCCCAGCCCCAGGGCCGTCAGCAGGGGAATCAGAATCCAGGGGGAGGGGCGAACCGTGACGGACATGGCAGGCCAGAGTGTCGTCCGCTCCAGATTAAGGGCGATCCGTCGTGTGTGTCGTCCCGCTTTCAGGAACTGCAACAGTGCGGCAACCGAGGCATCAGC
>CAWUMD010000149.1:0-6256 GCA_963923365.1 uncultured bacterium | reverse complement strand
CCTGAGCACCGACTCCAAGGCCTGCCACCCCGGCGACCTGTTCATCGGCATGCCCGGCACCCGCGTCGACGGAGGCCAGTTCTGGGCCCAGGCCCTTGAGGCAGGCGCCATTGCCGCCGTGATCAGCGAAGCCGCCGCCACGAGTCATCCTCCGACCACCGATCAACCGGTGATTGTCGTTGCGGATGTGCGTTCTGCCTGCGCCCGCCTGGCGGCCCACTTCCACGGCCAACCGGCCCGGAGCCTGACGCTGGTTGGCGTCACGGGCACCAACGGCAAGACCACCACCACCCACCTGATCGAGCATTTCCTGAGGGCCGCCGACCAGCCCACCGCCCTGCTGGGCACCCTCTACAGCCGCTGGCCCGGCTTCGAGCAGGTGGCCAGCCACACCACGCCCTTCCCCACCACCCTGCAGGCCCAGTTGGCTGATGCCCGGGAGGCGGGCTGCCGCTTCGTTGCCATGGAAGTCAGCTCCCACGCCCTCGACCAGGGGCGGGTGGCGGAATGCCCTTTCGGCGTGACGGTGTTCACCAACCTCACCCAGGACCACCTCGACTACCACCCGACGATGGAGGACTACTTCGAGGCCAAGGCCCGGCTGTTCGCGGCGCCCTACCGCAGCGGACGGGCGGTGATCAACGCTGACGATGCCTACGGCGCCCGACTGCTGGAGCGGGTGGGCGAGGATGCCTGGAGCTACAGCACCCGCAATGCCGCCGCCGACCTCTGGCTGAGCGATCTCGAGTACGGCGCCGACGGGGTGCGCGGCGTTCTGCATACACCCGCTGGGGAAGCAGCCTTCCGCTCACCTCTGGTGGGCAAGTTCAACCTTGAGAACCTGCTGGCGGCGGTCGGGGCCGGTCTGGCCCTGGGCCTGCGTCTGGACGGCATGGTGGCGGCGATCGCCGACTTCCAGGGAGTGCCTGGCCGGATGGAGCGGGTGGTGGTCCCGGGCAGTGACATCAGCGTGATCGTCGACTACGCCCACACCCCCGACAGTCTGGAGAACCTGCTGGTGGCGGCGCGACCGTTCATTCCCGGACAGGTGGTCTGCGTCTTCGGCTGCGGCGGCGATCGCGATCGCAGCAAGCGTCCCCGCATGGGCGAAATCGCTGCCCGGCTGGCGGACCGCGTCTACGTCACCAGCGACAACCCGCGCACCGAGGAGCCCCAGCGGATTCTCGACGACATCCTCGGCGGCATCCCGGCCAGTATCGACCCGGTGGTGATTGCAGATCGGGCCGAGGCGATCCGTCGGGCCATTCTCGACGCCCAACCAGGCGATGGCATCCTCCTGGCCGGCAAGGGTCATGAGGACTATCAGATTCTCGGCACCGAGAAGATCCACTTCGATGACCGGGAGCAGGCGCGCCTGGCGCTGGCGGACCGGACCGGTGGGGCCGTCCGCCAGCACTAGGGGGCCGGGTCAGAGTTCGGGGCTGGATTCCTCTTCGGCTCCGACCGCCTCTTCCACGACGCAGTCTGCGATGTATTCGATGATCCGCAGACTGGCGTGGGTGCAGTCGTTACGGGCATCCTCAAACATCCCGGAAATGTGTTCCGCCGGAAGGCCCGAGTCCTGCAGCATCCGGACGATGCGCAGGTTGGCGTCGAGGTTATCCCCGAAGACGCCTTCATTGACCAGTTCCTCAGCCACTGCGAAGGCATTGCAGAGGTAGACCCCGGGCTCTCCAGTCGGCTCCGCCGCGGACAGCGGATGCAGGAAGTTCGGAGATTCTTGGTGGGCTGCCATTGAGGCCTTCTGCTCCAACGGATCGGACGGGCGCTAAAGCCAGACCGGATGTGGGTTCATATTAGCGAATCAGCCCTCTTTCAAACCGCTAAATTCCGCGATCGCCGCCGTCAGATCCCGCACCTCCGACTCCAGCGTCAGATAGTGGGTGCAGGCCCGTACACAGTTGGGCGACAGCAGTTGGCGCACCTGCAGCCCCCGCTGTTCCAGCCAGCGCACCAGTTCTCCATGGCGTCCATTCCGCAGCCGGAAGGAAACCAGCCCCGAGGCCGGTGGTTCCGATAGCAAGCACTCGACCTCATCCAGCTGGCGCAGCCCGAACCAGAGCTGCTCCGCCAGGGACTGGAGACGCCGGTAACGCTGCCGCTCATCCCCCCACTCGTCGGCCACCCGCAGGGCCGTCGAAAGGCCGGCGTAGAGCGGGTAGGCGGACGTGGAGATCTCCAGACGGCGACCGTCACTGACGAAGGCCACCGGGTCACCGCTCTCGTCCTTGATCACCCCCCGCCAGCCCGCCAGGGTCGGACGCAGGTCATCGGCCGCCGCCGGACTGACGTAGAGGCCACCCACCCCCTCCGGTCCACCACACCACTTGTGGCCGGTGAAGGCGTAGAAGTCGACGCCGCTGGCGGTCAGATCCTGGGGCAGCATGCCCAGCACCTGGGCCGCATCCGCCAGCACACGCACCGGGCGGAGCGGGGTCTGGTGGCAGATCTCGACGATGTCGGTCATCGGCAGGACTTCGCCGGTGTTCCAGAGCACCGGGCTGAGCACCAGCAGACGGGTGCGGGGGGTGAGGGCGGCAGCAATCGTCTCCAGGAGCTGGGGATTACGCCCCACCGGCAATGTGATCAGCTCCAACCCGAAGCGACGGGACAGCTCCCGGGCCGTGGCCACGACGCCAGGATGTTCGCAGTCCCCCAGCAGCAGCTGATCGCCGGGCTGCCAGTCGAGCCCCCAGAGCACCAGATCACTGCCGATGGTCACATTCTCGGTCAGGCTGAGGCACTGGACCGGCACCTTCAGCCGCTCCGCCAGTCGGCGCCGCAACTGACGGGTCACCGGGTCGATCCACTCGGCTGCCGCCTGGGAGAAGGGTCCCCGCCGCTGAATCTCGGCAAAGCCCTGCTGAATCGCCTCCAGTGCCGGGGTGCTGAGGGGGCCCTGGCCGCCGTAGTTGAAGTAGGTCTTGTGCGCTAGGGCCGGGAACAGCTGACGATGATGCTCGATCATGCCGCCGCTCCCAGATGCAGACGGCTCTGGAATTGGCGGCGGATCTGTTCGACCCGCTCCCGGTTCACCCCCAGATCCGACTCGCCCAGACGGGAGGCGGAGCGCACCTCGATGCGCGACTGGCCCGGCACCCGCCGGAACTCGACATCATCCACAAAACCCAACAGCCGACTGGTGAATTCGGCGTAAAGGTAATCCGCCTCTGCGGTGATCAGGTCGGCGCGGTCCTGGGCCGCCACCACCTGCCGCAGCGTCCGCCAGGCATTCTCATCGCTGCCCTGGTAGACGAGGGGGGTAATCCGGTGGGCATCATCGCTGGCCCGACTGCTGACACAGTTGGGACTGGGCGGACAGGCTGCCAGGGGCACGGCCCCGACGGCAGCTCCCCGCTGCCCCGGCAGGGAAAGCAGCAGACCCGGCCGTGCCGCCCAGGCGGGGCCACTGATCAGCAGGGCCAGAATCACCGCCAGCAGCAGTCCGGTTCGCCAGGGGCGCATGCTTTTTTCTCTCGGGAAAAGAACGGTTCTATTGTGCGGGCAGGATCGGCATCCGGGCATCCAGGCGATCCTCGAGCCAGTCGAGCAGACTCTCCTGCAGGCGATCGAGGTCGCGGTAGACCTCCCGGTTGAAGGCCTGGCCCAGCTGGTCGAGCAGATCGAAGCCCGACTGCAGCTGGACCGACTGGCCCATCGGCGTCAGATGGGTCCCAGGCAGGCGCAGCAGGTCGGTGCTGTCGGGGAAGCGATCGCACAGCCGCTGGGCCAGGTCGCGGCTCTGATCAAGGTCATCGGTCCGGAAACGCACCAGCAGATTCGCAGCGACACCGTAGTGCTCTTCGATCAGGCGCAGGGTACGAGCCGGGGTGGGGGTGAACTCCGCGTCCACCTCCAGGGCAGGGGCGAGTTGGGAGAAGAAGGGAATGGAGCGGCGGGCCGAGAAGTTGTTGAAGGCCATCAGGGCATTCCCCAGCCGCTGGACGGGAAAGAGACTGCCGATCAGCAGGTGTAGCTTGCTGCCCATGCTGTGCCCCAGGCCGAATACCGGCAGGGACGGGGGCAGGAGGCGCTGGTGTTCCAGCCGGGCCTGCACGCGCTCGAATTCCTGCAGACACTGCCGTGCCAGGTCCGCATGGTCGAAGGTGTTGATGAAGGGGGTAGCCACCACCGCCAGCCCAGCGTCGGCGCAGGCCTCCAGCAGACGGGTGTAGGTCACCTGGGGAGCCGCCGCGATGAAGGCACCACCCAGGAAATGAATCACCGCCCGGGGATGGGCAGGTACCAGGGCCCAGCTGTCGTAGATCGGGATCCAGCCCATGGGATGCGGCTCCGGGCGAGAGGGGGACGGGGCCACCCTCGGGTGGCCCGATGAGTCTAGCCCTTGTAGGCTGCGACGCATTCCTCGACCAAAGGCAGGACGGCCTCCACATCCTTCCAGCCCAGAATCTCGGTGGTCTTCTTCTCGAGGTTCTTGTAGGTGCGGAAGAACTCGGCGATTTCGTCGAGACGGTGCTGGGGGATGTCCCGGAGGGACTTCACATCAGCGTAGCGGGGATCCTTCACCGGCACACAGAGTAGCTTCTCGTCGCGATCGCCACCGTCAATCATCTCCAGCATGCCGATGGGACGGGCCGCGATCACGCAACCGGGGAACGTCGGCTGGTCCATGATCACCATGCCGTCGAGGGGGTCACCATCGTCCGCCAGGGTGTTGGGAATGAAGCCGTAGTCGTAGGGATAGTGAACCGAGGCATAGAGCACGCGGTCGAGGGCAAAGGCGTTGAGGTCCTTGTCGAACTCGTACTTGTTCTTGCTACCGGCGGGGATTTCCACCAGCACGTTCACCAGGCCCGGCTTGGGCTGGGCAGGAATCCGGGACAGATCCACAGGGTTGCTCCACACAGTCGACAGGGTGCATCGGCATCATCCGGAGATGACAGCGACCGGTTCGAATTCTACCGTTCAGACCCCAGGGTCAGGGCTGTACGGACAGGACCGGGGAGGGGCCAGGCGACTGACGGGCAGTGGACAGGTCACCCACCAGCCAGAGCGGCACTACCAGGGTGACAACCGCGATTGAGATGCCGAGAAATGCGGGCCAGCGCCCGGGAGGAGGTTCCTTACCGGTGGCCGCGGGGCTACTGCCAGAGTCCATGGAAGCGGGAAATGGGGACAGACCGTCCGCTGCTCGCGTCGGCGACAGGGACTGCCAGCCCAGGAGCCGGGTATGAACCCCAGGGCTCAGGGATAGAGGGATTCTGGCACAGCGATCGTCACGGCGCCAGGGCGGGGATCCACCCCCTCAACCGTCCTTCTCCAGCTGCAGGCGAATCCGCTGCAGTTCCTGGAGAATCTGCAGCAGCAGGTCCGGCACCGACGGT
Organism: uncultured bacterium; assembly: GCA_963923365.1. Classification (GTDB taxonomy): domain Bacteria; phylum Cyanobacteriota; class Cyanobacteriia; order Synechococcales; family Synechococcaceae; genus CAWUMD01. The sequence continues at coordinate 890 of CAWUMD010000149.1, read as the reverse complement.
TCCTGGAGACTGACCCCATCGAAGGAAATCCGCTTCAGCCGCAGCACGTCCCGGGCAAAGCGGGTCACCTCCGTAGGGTGAAAGCGCAGGGCATCCCGGATATCCTCACGCAGTTCCGGATTGAGGCGGGTCGGGTCGTAGGGCGGATTCGGATTGCTGGGATCGGTGTTGGCGTAGCGGTAGACCGAGGCCCGGGAACGGTTGAGAACCTGCTGCACCGCCTCAATGTCCAGCAGTACCGTCGAGTCGTCGTCCGGGAGAGGCGAAGGAATCATCGGTTCAGGGTCAGCGTCCGGCCTGTCAGCCTAGCATGCCACCTGAATACTTAAGTCTTGATGAAGCACCAGCCCGGCCAGACTCCGACCCACCCTGATGAAGACTGGGCTGACGGTCCTCACCCCCGTCGGTTTCGGGCCATTACAGTGAACCGTACTGCCTGTGCCATCACCCACCATGGGGCTGTCGTCCCTTTCGCGATTCATCCAGGAACGTCAACGTCCCCTGTGCATGGCGACCGTGGTGACACTGGTCAGTTTCGCCCTGGGGCTGGGGGGGCTGTCCTCCTATCGCCAGAAGCAGATCTGGGACCAGACCCGGGAGGCGGCCCATCACCTGCGGGAGTACCTGGAGCAGCCGGTGCAGCAGCTGTCACTGCTGGCCCTGACCCTGCGCCTCAGTCTGGATCAGCTGCATCGGGAGGCAATCAACGGGGAGGAGCCCCACCGGCTGCTGCGGGAGCTGCAGCAGATTCAGCAGGCGATCGCCCGCCAGCAGCCTACCTCCCGTGGGCTGCTGCTGGGCCTCGTGACCCGGCAGCGGCTGATCAGCAGTGACGGCACCAGCCGACCCACCCCACCGGCCCTGCTCAGCCGCTTGAGCGCCCCCCACCC
>CAWUMD010000148.1:0-6257 GCA_963923365.1 uncultured bacterium | reverse complement strand
GTCCCGGACATCACCGTTTGGTGCCATCTGAACAGTAGAGGGGGCCAGCCGGTCTGATAATCCGAACCTTCCTGTCACCTATCCCTGATGTCTCCGTTCTCCGCGACCTTCGGCAGTTACGTTCTGGCCCTGGGTGATCGCCGCTACCGGCGATCGGCACTGCGTGTTGCCCTGGTGATCGGTACGCTGCTGTTCGCAATCAACCACGGCCCTGCCCTGGCCGGCGGCGCTATGACGCCTACGCGCTGGCTGTCGGCACTACTCACCTTCGCCGTTCCCTACGCCGTTAATGTTCATGGCCGCTGGTCCCAGGCTCATAAATCTGCCCGCCCACGGGATGGGGTGCTGGGATAGCCATCCTCCAAATTCCCTGGGCCATTGATACCTGATGCCCACTGGTGGTTGCCTGGGAGACCATCCGGCCCTCGGCCGACACGGCTGCGGCACCAGCCAGCGGGCCTACAACCAGCTCTATGGTGAGACACCCGTTCACACCCGTCACCGTCGGGTCCGAAAAAGGCGTGGCTGATGCTGAGCCTTACCCCGCCAGGTATTCCCCCAGCTCCGGCTGACTCTCCTGGAGGAACTGGCGGGCCTGGCGCTCAATCTGTCGGATCCGTTCCCGGCTGAGTTGGCAGTGGCGGGCGATCGCTGCGAGACTTTGAGCCTCCTGGCCATCGAGGCCGTAGTGCATCGTCATTACCAGGCGTTGCATCGGCGTTAGCTGTGCCAGCAGCTCCGCGATCTGCTGGCGCAGTTGAGCGCGTTCGATCCGCGCCTCAGGGCGCTCGCTCCCATCCTCAAGCAGGTCTCCCAGCTCGCTTTCCTGTGACTGGCCCACCCGCAGGTCCATCGAGACCGGGGCACGGGAGCGGGAGAGTAGGGTCCGCAGCCGATTGAGGTCCATCTCCATCGCAGCTGCCAGCTCCGTCAGGGAGGGATGACGGCCGAGCTGCTGGATCAGCTCCCGCTGGGTTCGCTTCAGTCGTGACAGTGACTCGTTCACATGCACCGGCAGTCGGATCAGGCGGCTCTGGTCGGCGATTGCCCGGGTCATGCTCTGGCGGATCCACCAGGTGGCATAGGTGGAGAACTTGAAGCCCTTGCTGGGGTCAAACTTCTCGACGGCCCGGTCGAGGCCGATAGAGCCCTCCTGGATCAGGTCCTGGAACTCCAGCCCCTTGTTCTGGTACTTCTTGGCGATGCTGACCACCAGGCGCAGATTGGCCTCAATCATCAGCTGCTTGGCCCGCTTACCGCGACGGAGACGGCGCTGCAGCTCACCGGTGCTCAGCTCTGCTGCCGCGGCCCAGTCCTCGATGGCCAGCGGTCCCTGCAGGTATCTCTCCGTTGTCTGACGGATTGCCAGCAGGCTCATCCGCTGCTGGACCTGCCGACCCAGATCAACCTCCTGGGCTGCGGTCAGTAGAGAGTGGCGAGTGATCTCCTGCAGATAGCAGCCAATCGAATCCGGGGTCATAGGCATCGGGGCGTGGTGTTATCGGGCATTTTCCGGACAGCCTAGAAGTCTTACGGGAGTTGGGCGCGGGTAACCGATACAGAAATTTCCGAAGTGTTGGTATCTGCCCGTTCCTACCTCGGTCTCCGCCTGTTTTGCCTGCCCAGGCCCAGCGGTTCAATTCCGCAAATGGGCAGGGGAGTCACTGCTCATGACAGTGGTGGATGGCACACTGCACGCAAGGTCGAGCCAGAGGGTGAAGCGGATGCCCAGTCGCAGCAGTGCCCAGCGGGTACGGCGTTGGTGGCCGGTCGCGGTAGGCGTGGTGATTGCGGCCAGTTGGCCGGTGCTGGCCCACGTCCCGGCACTCTCCTCCCCCAGACCGTCAGAACTGCCTCTGCATCAGCAGTTTGCTGCCGAACTGTTGCTGGTGGCCCTGCTGGTCTGGGGCCTGACGCTGGTCTGGAATGCCGTGCTGCAGTGGCAGGTGCGGTTGCGGACGGCGGCCCTGCAGAGGGCCACCGAGGATCGGGTTGCGCTCCTCGAAGCAATTCCGGACCTGCTGTTCGAGGTGGATCGGCAGGGCCGCTACCTGCATATCCATACCCTGTCACCCGAGCTGCTGTCCCAACCGGCGGAGCAGTTGCTCGGTCGTACGGTCAGCGAGGTGATGCCCCCGGAAGCTGCGGCCATCTGTCTGGAAGCCCTGGCGGAAGCCGATGCCCAGGGTCGGTCCCATGGTCGCCAGATTCGGTTGCGTCTGCCGACCGGCGAACACTGGTTCGAACTGTCCGTTGCCTGCCGGTCAACTGCCCCGGACCAGCCGCAGCGCTTCGTGGTGCTATCCCGGGAGGTGAGTGAACGGCGGCAGCTGGCCGATCAGTTGCAGCGCCAGAACCGTTTCTATGCCAGTCTCAGCCGCTGTAACCAGGTGATCCTGACTGGCACGGACCCGGAGGACCTGCTGCATGACCTCTGTGCCGAGGCAATCCACAGCGGTGAACTGAAGATGGCCTGGGTGGGTCTGGTGACCGAGGATGGGAGCGGCATTCGGCCGGTGGCCTTTGCCGGCGAGGGGACGGGCTACCTGCAGGGGATCCGCATCACGCTGTCGGCGGAGAACCCTTCCGGTCGAGGGCCGACGGGTACAGCCGTGCGGGAGAACCGGCCTGTCTGGTGTCAGGATTTTCAGCATGATCCGGCCACGCGCCCCTGGCACGAGCGGAGCCGTCGCTACGGCTGGTGTTCCTCGGCGGCTATCCCCCTGCGTCAGCAGGGCCGGGTAATCGGGGCGCTGACCCTCTATGCAGGGGAGCCGGGAGCATTTGATGCCACCATTCAGCGGCTGCTGCTGGATCTGGGAGCGAGCATCAGCCTGGCGCTGGAGCGGGTGCAGGCAGACACGCTGCGGCGTCAGCTGGCGGCGGCGATCGCGGCCAGCGAGCGCAACTACCGGGAACTGACCGAGTCCATCCATGACGTGATCTGGAAGCTGGATCCCGAAACTCTGACCTTCCTCTACGTCAGTCCGGCGGTTCGGCGCCTGCGGGGTCTGGAGCCATCGGTGGTGATGGCCGAATCGCTGTCGGAATCGCTGCTGCCCGAAAGTCGTGACTGGCTGGTTCGCCTCCAGTGCTGGTACGACCGCTGCCGTCAGCAGGGTGGCCCGGAACCGGGAGATATCCTGCTCGAGGAAGTGGCCCAGTACGCCCGGGATGGCTCCACGGTCTGGAGTGAGGTCTCGGTGTCCCTGGTGGAGAATCCCGAAACCGGGCAGCTGGAGTTCCACGGGGTGAGCCGGGACATCACTGAACGCAAGCAGGCCGAAGCTCGTATGGCGCAGCTGGTGTCCCTGGATCCCCTGACGGGCCTGCCGAATCGGAGCATGCTGCGGACCCAGTCTGCAGCGCTGTTCGAGCCCACTCAGGGTCAGCCGAGGCCTCTCGCGCTGATGCTGCTGGGTCTGGACAATTTCAAGGGTGTCAACGAAAGCCTGGGCTACGAGCAGGGGGATAGGCTGCTGGTGGAGATGGCCCGGCGCCTGCGACAACTGCTGCGCAGCAGTGACCTCGTGGCTCGGACCGGGGGAGATGAGTTTCTGCTGGTGTTACCAGACCTGACCCAGGAACAGGCGATCCGTATGGCGTCCCGCATCCTGGAGGAGGTCTCGCGTCCCTGGTCGGTCGGAAGTCAGAACTGGGTGCTCACTGCCTCCCTGGGGATCGCCCTGTCGCCGGATGATGGGACTGACCTCGACACGCTCTTTCTCAAGGCAGATACCGCGATGTATCAGGTCAAGCGGGAGTCTCCAAACGGGTTCCGCTTCTTCACCGAGCAGATGCAGCGGGATGCGGTCCGGGCGGTGACGGTGGCGAATGCCCTGCATCAGGCCATCGAGCAGGAGCAGTTCGAACTGCATTACCAGCCCCAGGTGGAGCTGCGGACGGGGCAGGTGATTGGGGCCGAAGTCCTCCTGCGTTGGACCCATCCGCAACTGGGGATGATTTCTCCGTCGGAGTTCATTCCTCTGGCGGAGAGCAACGGACTGATTCTGGAGATTGGGACCTGGGTGCTGTGCGCAGCCCTCACCCAGGCGCGGATATGGCAGGAGCAGGGAGCGCCACCGCTGCGGCTGGCTGTGAACCTGTCGGCTCTGCAGTTCCGCAACCCCGGTCTCGCGGACCGGGTGCAGGAACTGCTGGCGGCGACGGGGATCCTCCCCCAGAGCCTGGAACTGGAACTGACCGAGTCCATGACCATGCAGGACCCTGAAGCTGCAGGGCGCATCATGCGTCAGCTGACGGATCTGGGCCTTCACCTGTCCATCGATGACTTCGGTACCGGCTATTCCTCTCTGAGTTATCTGCAACGCTTCCCGGTACAGACACTGAAGATTGATCAGTCGTTTGTGCGCGATCTGGATACCAAGGCTGATGACCGCGCAATCATCACGGCCATCATCGGTCTGGCCCGCACCCTGGGCATCCGTACCCTGGCCGAGGGAGTGGAAACCCGCGAGCAGCTGACCTTCCTGGCTCAGCAGGGCTGCGATGTGGTGCAGGGCTATTTTTTCAGTCGGCCCGTCTGTGCGGCGGAACTGAGCCTGTATCTCGAGCAGCAGCACCCGCTCCGTCTGCAGGCCTGGCAGTTGTCGCCAGCGTGATGGATGGACGTGATGCCGCACTGAAGGAGACGGGCTACCTGCCGTTGCTGTTTCGGTCGCCAGTCAAGCCCGGCTCCAGTAGCAGGTATCTTCTCCCGACCCGATTGGTGAATGACGATCGCCCACCAGATTTACCCGGACTTTTCCTCTCTCAGCGGGTGCGGCGCAGGATGGCTGTCAGCGCGAAGCTGCCGCTCAGCACAGCCAGGAAGGTGATCCAGGTTGCGGGGGAACCGGTACGGATGGTGTCAATCAGGAGTGAAACAAACAGGGTGGTATTGATGGCTACAGCCATCCACAGCGGCCAGGCACGTGCTCCGGTCCTGTTGCGGGCCCGTAGGTGGGCGGCGCTGACTGCCCCGTAAACAATCAGGAAGGCCAGGCTGGTCATCTGGCCTACGGCATCGAGTGGAAAGCCCAGAACCAGGAGAGTCACGATACCAGCAGATACTGGCAGTGACATATTGGCGTTGCCGAGCCAGGGCTTGGCCAGGAAGGACGGTAGCTGTCGATAGTCGGCCAGGTCAGCGCCGACGTTGGCTGAAGCGAAGAGCGTGGCATTTACGGCCGAGGCGGTAGCCAGGAGCGCGGCTGCGGCAATCACGAGGAAGCCGCTCTGACCCAGCACGGCCCCGCCGGCATTGGCGAGCACGTGGCCCGCTTCCCGTTCAATCGTGCTCAGGGGTAAAAGGCTCACCACCAGAAAGCTGACCAGCAGGTAGGTAGTCAGGACGATGCCGAGGGCAAGAAACATGGCTTGCGGCAGCTGTTTTCTGGGTGAACGCATGTCCTGGGCGGCATTGCTCACGACGCCGAATCCCTGGAACGTCACGTAAAGCAGGCCTGCTGCGGTTACTACGCCAGCTCCTGCAGGCCATGGGGTGGTCGTGATTCGACTGGGATCGGCGTGGAAGCTACCCAGCACAAGCAGCAGGCCCAGGATGACCAACTCTGTGGTGATGATCAGTTTCTGTGAACGGTTCACGAGTTGTGGACCAACCAGGTTGACCACGGTGAACCCCACCACTGCAGCAGCGCCGATCAGTCGCTGGGTAAAGGTCGGCAGCTGTCCGCCAACCAGAGCTCCCACATAATCAGCAAAGCCTGCACCGTAGAGCGAAGTGGCAATCAGGTACGCCATGTACTGGAAGACATTCAGGGAGGCACAGAGGGTGGTGTCTCCCAGGCAGGCGAGCAGAAAGTGAGCTCCTCCGCCCCGGCTGGGAAAGGCTGTCCCCAGCCGGGCATAGGAATAGACGGAGAACGACGCAGCGGTACCGGCCAGCAGGAAGGCGAGGGGCAGCAGGACGCCGGCGCTTTGAGCGGCAAGCCCCAGTAATGTGTAGAGCCCGGCCCCCATCATCCCACCGACTCCCAGGGCTGTCGCGCCAAACAGGTCGATACTGTGGCCTGAGCTGGAGGGCTCCTGTCGACTGGGATTCGAGGCCGGATCAGGGTGATTCATCAGGTCCTCCAGAAGGGTGTAGAGGCGACCCTCAACATACAGGCTGAGACAGCTACTGTCTGGTCGAGCCCTCAGTGCGATCAGGCCGTGCTGCTGGGGTAATTCGATCATCACAGGCATCTTCAGGTGACGAATCGGGTGCCGCAATGGACTCCCAGACCTTGAGCGTG
>CAWUMD010000147.1:0-6303 GCA_963923365.1 uncultured bacterium | reverse complement strand
CCCCGGGGCACGCCGATGCCCAGCCGCAGGCGCGGGAAGGCCTGACTGTTGAGGTGGCTGAGGGTGGAGCGCATGCCGTTGTGGGTACCGGCCGAACCGGATAACCGCAGCCGGATCCGCCCCAGGGGCAGGTCCATGTCGTCGTAGCAGACCAGCAGCTGCTCAGGGGCCAACTTGTACCAATCCAGCACCGCCCGGATCGACTGACCGGAGCGGTTCATGTAGGTGAGGGGCTTGAGCAGCCGCAGCTTGCCGAGCCCCGGCACCGCTGCCTCGGCGAACAGACCGTTGAACTTGCGGTTCTCGGACAGCGGCGCCTGCCAGCGCCGGGCCAGCTCGTCCACCAGATCGAAGCCGATGTTGTGGCGGGTACGGGCGTACTGGGGCCCCGGGTTGCCGAGGCCGACAATCAGGGTGGGACGGCTCATGCTCAGCTGTCAGCCTTGGGCGCGTCCTTTACGTCTGCAGCGGGGTCCGAGAGGGCCGCCGCCTCGCGCTTGAACTCCGACTCGAACTCCCGGGAGGCCTCCTGGAAGCCGCGGATTGCCTTACCCAGGCTCTTGCCGATTTCCGGCAGCTTCTTGGGGCCGAAGACCAGCAGGGCCACCACCAGAATCAGAATCATTTCGGGCAGGCCGATACCGAAGATATTCACGGTCGAAGTCTCCACAGGGTCAGGAAATCAAAGTCCCCCCAGCGATGGCCGCCGGAGGGACTTTCATGTTCGTCGGGAACCGACGCTCGGGACGTAGCCTTAGAGACCGAGCGCGCGCCAGTCGACGGACACGTTGTCGAGTACCAGCGAGCGGTTGTACAGCTGCAGGATGATCAGCAGGAAGACGAAGAACAGGAGCATGAACACGCCCATCACGGGGGTGGTGCCCCAGCCGGGTGCGACCTTACCGTACTCGGAGTTGAGGGGGCGAAGAATATCTCCCAACCGGGTGCGTTGTGCCATGGCTCACCTATGACGGGCAGTCGATGCGTGAAGTCTGCAATATTTAATAGCATACGCTGACCCCCAAGCCCCTTCCCGGACGGCGACCGGGTGTTCGACACAAACTGTTACAGGGCCCCCATGGAACCATCCCCCGCACTTACCTTCAGCATTGCGCTGATTGTCGTCCTGCTGGCCCTGACCGGCTTCTCCATCTACACCTCCTTCGGTCCGCCGTCCAAGGGTCTGGCGGACCCCTTCGACGACCACGAAGACTGATGCTCAGCGGGCGGCTTCCGGGTCGCCCGTTTTTTCGACAACCGGAAGGTGGCAATGCGATGGGGAGCGATCGCCAGCCCTTCCCCGACCGACTGTCCGACCAGATCCTGCTGCTCGCCGGTCGGGTGCCAGAGGGGCGATCGCCAATCCAGCTCGGTGGCCTGACCGTGCATGTCCACGCCCCGCCAGAGGCAGCCCGAGCTATCGGAATCCGGCAGCAGAGCCAGGGGGAGCAGATTCGCCTGGGGCAGGTCCAGCAGCGAGGTCGAGCTAGGCAGACCCGCCGGGGTGCTGCCGATGCCGTGGTCAATCACGCTCAGCGGTTCGCTGAAGGCCATCGCCATCCGGGGCACCGCAGCGGCCCGCCAGTCCCCGCTGTGGGGATAGAGCCCGATGGCGAAGCAATGCTCGCCCCGATCCGCGTCGGGGTCAGGCCAGGTACTGCCCCGCAGGATGGAAAGCCGCAGCTGCCCCTCCCGGCAGTCGAAGCCATGGCGACCGTCCAGCAGTAGCGCCAGTCCGCCCCGCTCGTCCGAGAGATCCACCCAGGTCTGGGCAGGGGCCTCCCACTGGGCCTGCTCCTCGGGAGTGAGGGGCCGAGTGGGCCGAGCGATCGCCCCGGCGGGCAGGTCCGCCCAGTACTCCGTCGCCTGCACCGTGGTCGGGAAGGCCAGCTTCACCAGCACGTGCCGCTCCTGCCAATCGGCCCAGGTCTCGATCCGCAGCAGCGGGCTGTCGGCATCCAGGATGTAGTCCTGGCGGAAGCGGGAGGTACCCCAGGTCAGCTCCCGCCGCAGCACCAGCCGCAGGGGCATCTGCTCCACCCAGGTGAGGCTGAGGGTAGTCAGCGCCTCCAGGGGATGCTGCTCGTAAGCCGGGTCGATATTCCAGGCATCCCAGAACTGTCCTTGATCCCGGAAGCAGCACCAGTCGTTGGCCGGTCCCGCCAGGGTTTCGCGGCCATCAGAGCCCCGCAGGCTGACCAGCCGTCCCTGGCCGTCGAGGCGGGCGCTGAGGTGGGCGTTGCCCAGGCTGAAGCCCTCGGCATCGGTGTGGGCAACCAGATCGGTCACCGGCGTCTCGGGAGCCGCCGCAGGGTCGACCCAGGCGAGTTGCCAGCCCAGCCCCGGCACGCTCACCTGCACCGAGCAGCCATCGCTCGGTAGGGCCTGCCCGCTGCCATCGAACCAGACGCCGGAGCCTGGAAGCACCTGGGTGCTGGGCCAGGGCAGCGGGTTAACCACCAGCCGGGGCTGCAGACCGGGCCGGGGCGGTTCCGGCAGAGTCACCGCCGCCGCCAGCGCCTCCAGGGCCGCAGACCGCTCCTGCTCTGCCGTGGCGATCGCCAACCGCCACTGGGGGTTAGCGTCGGCGTAGACCTCGGGGATGGAACTGCCGGGCAGGATGTCGTGGAACTGGTTGAACAGGGCCCGCTCCCAGGCGGCGTCCAGCGCCTGCTGCGGATAGTCACGGCCCAGCAGGGTACGGGCCACCGTCGCCCAGGTTTCCGCCTGCCGCAGACTGCGCTCTGCCCGGCGGTTGAACTGCTTCTGATCCAGGTGGGCGGTCCAGCAGCCCCGGTGCAGTTCCAGGTAGAGGTCTCCCTCCACCACCGGCAGTTCCAGCAGCCGCTCCAGCTCCTCCAGGAAGGCGTGGGCGGTCCCGAACTCCAGCCGCGGGAAGAAGGGCGATCGCTGCCAGCGAGCCACCCGCTCGAGCATCTCCCGGGTGGGACCGCCACCGTGGTCCCCCACCCCCGGCAGCCAGAGGCAGTCCCGCAGGCCCGTGCGCTCCTCCCAGGTGGCAGCGTAGTCGGCCATCTTCACCGGGTCGGTGTCGGTGCCGATCGGGGCCGACATCAGGGCCAGCACCTCGCTGCCGTCGGGCGATCGCCAGCGGAACAGCTCGTGGGGGTAGGGATTGGTGTCGTTCCAGCGCAGCTTCTGGGTGACGAAATAGCGCACCCCTGCCTGACGCAGCAGTTGGGGCAGCTGGGGCGGGAAGCCGAAGATGTCCGGCAGCCAGGCGATCCGGTCCGCCACCTGCAGCTGCTCGCGAGCGTAGGTCTGGCCCCACTGCAGTTGCCGCACCAGGGACTCGGCCCCGGTCAGGTTTAGTTCCGGCTCCAGCCACAGACCCGCCGCCAGCTCCCACTGGCCGTTGGCGATCGCTGCCCGGATGCGGGCGAATAGGTCTGGACGATGCTGCTGCACCCAGGCGTAGAGGGCCGGAGTCGAGTGGGTGTAGAGCAGCTCGGGGTAGTCCTGCTGCAGCGCCAGCACCGATTCGAAGGTGCGCTCCGCCGCTCGCCAGGTCTCGGCCACCGGCCAGAGCCAGGCCAGATCGAGGTGGGCGTGGCCGAGCAGTCGGATGCAGCGCTGCCGCAGCGGCGCAGACCAGGGCTGGAGGCGATCGCGCAGGGCCATCAGGGCAGAGGCTGTGCGATCGCGGTCCGTCAGCACCTCAGGGTCGAAGGCCGCGCAGGCCTGCTCCAGTTCCGCAGGGTCGCGGCCGAGATGGGGGGCAAAGCGGCAGAGGGTGGCCAGTTCATCCGCCACGAAGCCCGGCTCGGGAACCGTCGCAGTTGGCGTTTCCGCCACAAGGGCCGACTGCACCAGCCCGCCGTCATCGTGGCCGGGGCTGACCAGACGCAGGGTAATCAGCCAGCAGCGACCCGGCTGGGCGGGTTCCGGCAGTTGCAGCCGGGTGAGGGCATCGAACAGATCCCCCTCCCGCCGACAGACCCCATCGATGAACACCTGGGCCTGATCCGCCCACCAGGTAAGGGTGAGCCGCAGATCCGCCCCCGCCAGGGGCCAGCGGTCGAAGGCCACGGGCGTCTCCCAGACCAGCCCCAGCCAGATCACCTGCCGCCCCCGGGGCCAGGCGATGTTGCCCTTGTCATTCAGCTGCACCGGCTCGCAGGTGGACCAGAAGCCAGGGTCTGCCGCCTGGTCTGGAGCGAGGTCGCCCTCGTGACGCCGCCAAAGCGCCTGCAGCGGCAGCTCCGTCTGGCGACGCAGCCGGGTAACGGTGGCTTCAGTCACAGCCAGCTGGGGTGCCGCCATGGGAGGGATAGAATTTCGTCAAGGATCGGGAGCCGCCATGACCGCTGGGGAGCGTTACCAGAGTCGGCTGTTCAAGTTTATCGCCGGGCGATCGCAGCGCATCCGCAGTGCCACCGGGCTGCAGTGGCGGCGCCTGAAGCTGTTTGCCCGCTGGAGTCTGCAGGCCTTGCTGCTGCCGCTGTTCGCCCTCAGCGAGGGACTCCGGCGCGTCGATCGTCAGTTGCCGGGCGGGCGGGCGGAAACCGCCGATGCGGCTCTGCTACCGGTGCTGCAGCAGGCCCGACTGCTGCTCCCCAGCGACGAAGCGTCCAGCCCCCTCGTCACCGCCCTGCCCGCGCTCCTGGCCCCACTGCTGGCGGCGCCCCTCACCAGCCTGCAGGACCTGGGACTAATCCGCCGCCACCCCCGGGTGGAGGCGATCGCCACGGACCTGAACAGCCAGGCCCTGGTGCTGGTCGGGCCGCAGAACCGGATTCTGGCGCTGAGCACCGCTCAGCAGCAGCACCTGCAGGAGCGGATCAGCTGGGAGCTGTCGGAGGGGGGGCAGGCCCGACGCCTCGGACGCCCCTGGCCACCTCTGCCGGAGCCCTCAACCCTGCGTTCGCTGCTGGGCAGCTTCAGCCAGCGGGTGCTGCAGCCCCGCCTGGAGCCGATCTATCGCCCCCTGCCCCTGCGCGCCCTCACCCGCCGCACCCGGATACCGCAGCTACCCCCTCCCGCCTGGCTGCAGTCTCTGGACCGCATCTGGGGGCAGGTGGAGGTCGTCAGCCTGCAGTTGCTCTCGCCGCGACGCCTGCCTGCTGCTGCGGCCGCCCCGGCCCTGCGGCCCGCCGCGATCGCCCTCGGGACCGCCACGGAGCTGATTCAGCCCCTGCCACCGGAGCCCGCACCCCTGTCTCTGGGCCAGCCCCGGAGTGCCCAGGCCTCGGGCCCTGAGCCCGCCGTGACAATCCTTGATGCCACCGTCACCCAGGTCGGCTACGTCCGCGATCCGATCAGTCTGCTGCTGGAATGGCTGGACCGCAGCTTCGCCTGGCTGGAGGGACTGCTGCTGGCGTTCTGGGGCTGGCTGACCCGGCCGTGGCGATCGCCCCAGGCCTGAGAGGTCCGGCGGATTCCGGTTTCTCCGGTATGATGTTTGGACTGTCGGGAAGCAGTCGTCTTCCTCATCGGCATTTCGCTTTCAGCATTCACGCTCGCGGAGAACTGAAGATGCTGGCTCTGAAAGTCACCGTCTACATCGTCGTCTTCTTCTTTATCTCGCTGTTCATTTTCGGCTTCCTCTCCAGTGACCCGGCCCGGACCCCCAGCCGGAAGGATCTGGAAGACTAGTTGAACGGCCGGGCGACGCCGACGGCGGTGCTCCGGTATTGGTTCCGATAAGCCGAGTACTGCCAGCAGTCTCGTTCACGGTTCAATTCGCGAGGGCGGGTTCCATGGGAAGCCGCCCTCGTGCTGTATGCTGCGGGTGCTCCTGCGGGCCCGCCTGTCCTCCACGTCCCTCGGTATGGCTGTTCCGGTTGTTCCGTCACCACCGGTCGCCCCGGTCACCCAGGTTGAGACGCGCCCGCTGCCGTCCAACCCAGCTCCTGCGCAGGTGCCCCAACCGGCCGTTACACCTGCGGACCCGGGATCCGGCATATCCCCCCTCACCCAGCCGGGCAACCTCAGCGGCCGCCTCCGGGAGCTGGGCATCGCCGAGCTGGAATCCCAGACGCTGAGCTACGACGGCCTGCGTCGGGTGGTGACCGCCACCGGCAAGGTGCGCCTGCAGTTCCGCCAGGGGCTGGTGTTTGCCGATCGGGTGCGGGTCAATCTGGACTCGAAGCAGTTGGATGCGGAAGGGGATCTCTGGCTGATCCGGGGCAAACGGGTGATCCGCGGTCAGCGACTGCGCTACGACCTGGCCTTCGAGCGGGGCAGCATCAGCGAACCCTACGGCCGCCTGCCCAGCGGTGATGAGTTCGACCTCAGCAAACCGGTCGGCAGCAGCCCCTACGAGAAGCTGCGATCGCCCGA
>CAWUMD010000146.1:0-6339 GCA_963923365.1 uncultured bacterium | reverse complement strand
TCCGGGCCAAGGAAGTGCTGGCCAACAAGCAGACAACCCTCGACATCCTCTCGCATAACACTGGTCAGACCCCTGAAAAGCTGGCCAAGGACACCGACCGGATGTTCTACCTCACCCCCCAGGAAGCGGTGGACTACGGTCTGATCGACCGGGTTCTGGAAAGCCGCAAGGACCTGCCGACGCCCCTGCCCGCACTCTGATCCCCTAGCGAACCGACACCTATGCCCATCGGAGTTCCCAGCGTCCCCTACCGGCTGCCCGGCAGCACCTTCGAGCGCTGGATCGATATCTACAACCGCCTGGCGATCGAGCGGATCATCTTCCTCGGTCAGGAAGTGACTGACAGTCTGGCCAACAGCATCGTGGCCCAGCTGCTCTACCTCGACGCCGAGGATTCGAACAAGCCCATCTACCTCTACATCAACAGCCCCGGGGGCTCGGTCACGGCCGGCATGGCGATCTACGACACCATGCAGTACATCAAGGCGCCGGTAATCACCATCTGCCTGGGTCTGGCCGCCTCCATGGGTGCCTTCCTGCTCTGCGCCGGAGCCAAGGGCAAGCGTCTGGCCCTGCCCCACGCCCGGATCATGATCCACCAGCCCCTCGGGGGTACCGGTCGCCGTCAGGCTTCCGATATCGAAATCGAGGCCAAGGAAATCCTGCGGATCAAGAAGCTGCTCAACCAGATCATGGCCGACCGTACCGGTCAGCCCCTGGAGAAGATCGAGAAGGATACCGACCGCGACTACTTCATGTCCTCGGAAGAGGCCAAGGAGTACGGCCTGATCGACATGGTGATCGAGGAACGGCCCGCCTAGGCCACCTGCAGCTCATCCCGGGCTTCCTTCAGCCAATCGAGCCATTCATAGGGCACCCCCAGACCGTTGAGGCGGCTGGCGTGGTGCCCTTTTCCGTCGGGATGGGGGCCATGGTAGTCGCTGCCGCCGGTGGGCAACAGCTGGTGGCGATCGCACAGCCGCTCCAGCTTGCGCACATCACTGGGGCTGTGGCTGGGGTGGATCACCTCCAGGCCCATCAGGCCTGCCTCCAGCAGCTCCGGCAGCACCGCTTCGGGCTGGCCCCCCCGGAACAGGTAGGCGTGGGCCCAGACGGGAATAGCGCCGCAGTCCCGCAGCAGACGAATACCCTCGACGGCAGTGAACTTGCCGTAGTCGACGTAGGCTGGACCACCGTCGCGTAGGAAGCGGTGGAAGGCATCGTCGTAGCTGCGGGCGTGACCGGCGGCCACCAGGGCGTAGGCCAGATGCGGGCGCCCCGGCACCGCCCCGTTGGGCAGCTGCGGTAGCTCAATCGGGTAACCCAGTTCCGCCAGTTTGGCGGCCATCGCCTCGCCCCGCTGGCGACGGCCCAGCTGCCGCTGGCTGAGGGGTCCCTGCAGCCGCTGCGGGTCGGGCCAGAAGCCGAGGATGTGCATGCCCCGACCGTTGTGGACCGTGCTCAGCTCAATGGCTGGCACGATCTCCAGGTCGGTGTCGGCCGCAGCGGCGATCGCCTCGTCCCAGCCACTGACCGTGTCGTGGTCGGAGATCGCCAGGGCCCGCACCCGGGCGGACCGCGCCGCCGCCACCAGGTCCGTCGGCGTCAGCGTGCCATCGGAGAAGGTCGTGTGGGCATGCAGTTCAATCACGGCGGTCAGCAGAAGCACTGACCGCATTCTCCGCGATTCCGGCTGCAACCAGCCTCAGAGCGCGGCGGCCCGTTCGCGATTCGCCGTTTCCAGGCGGGTCACGACCTCATCCACCGGCACGGTGCCCAGGTCACCGCTGGCGCGGGTGCGCAGGCTGAGGGTGCGGTCCTCGGCTTCCTGGGCACCGACCACCGCCATCACCGGGATCTTCGCCTTCTCGCCGTTGCGGATCAGCTTGCCGAGGCGATCGCCGCTCTCATCCACCGTCGCCCGGATTCCCAGGGCCAGCAGGCGATCGCAGGTCTCACGGCAGTAGCCGAGCACCGACTCGGTCACGGGCAGCAGTCGCACCTGCTCCGGCGCCAGCCAGAGCGGAAAGTCGCCCGCATACTGCTCGATCAGGATGCCGATCAGCCGCTCCAGGGAACCGAAAGGAGCCCGGTGCAGCATCACTGGCCGCTGGCGGGTGCCGTCCTCGGCCACATACTCCAGGTCAAAGCGCTCCGGCAGGTTGTAGTCCACCTGGACCGTGCCCAGCTGCCACTCGCGCTCCAGCACGTCCTGGAAGATGAAGTCCAGCTTCGGCCCGTAGAAGGCCGCCTCGCCGATGCCCTCGAAGTAATCCATGCCGAGGGTTTCCACCGCCCGCCGGATCGCCCCTTCCGCCTTATCCCAGGCCTCGGGGCTGCCGATGTACTTGTCGGACTCGGGGTCGCGGAAGCTGAGGCGGGCCCGGAAGTTCTTCAGGTTCAGGGCCTTGAACACCGTCAGGATCAGGTCCACCACCGCCAGGAACTCGGCATCCAGCTGGTCGGGGCGCACGAACAGGTGGGAGTCATCGACGGTGAAGCCCCGCACCCGGGTGAGGCCGCCCAGTTCCCCGGACTGCTCGTAGCGGTAGACCGTGCCGAACTCCGCCAGTCGGATCGGCAGTTCCCGGTAGCTGCGCAATTCGTTCTTGTAGATCTGGATGTGGAAGGGGCAGTTCATCGGCTTGAGCACGAAGCCCTGCTCCGCCAGCTTGGCCGCCTCGTCCTCGGCCATCATCGGGAACATGTCCTCGTGGTACTTCTGCCAGTGACCCGAGGTCTTGAACAGGTCCACCCGGGCGATGTGGGGGGTGACCACCGGCTGGTAGCCGCGCTTCAGCTGCTCCGCCTGGAGGAAGTCCGCCAGGGTGCTGCGCAGCACCGTACCCTTGGGGGTCCAGAGGGGCAGGCCCGGCCCGACCGGGTCACTGAACAGGAACAGTCCCAGTTCCTTGCCCAGCTTGCGGTGGTCCCGCTTCAGGGCCTCCTCCTTACGGCGCTTGTACTCGGCCAGCTGCTCGAGGGTTTCCCAGGCAGTGCCGTAGATGCGCTGCAGCTGGGCCTTGGTCTCGTCGCCGCGCCAGTAGGCCCCGGCCACCATCTCCAGATCGAAGGCCTTGGGGTTGAGATCAGCGGTGGTCGCCACGTGGGGACCGGCGCAGAGATCCCACCACTGGTCACCGAGGGTGTAAAGGGTGATCGGCTCCTGGATGCCCGCCAGGATCTCCAGCTTGTAGGGCTCATTGATCGCCTGGATCTTCGCCTCGGCCTCGGCGCGGCTGACCTCAATCCGCTCCAGGGGCAGCTTGCGGTTGATGATCTTGATCATCTCCTTCTTGATCGCCTTGAGGTCGGCTTCCGAGAAGGGTTCCGGGCTGTCGAAGTCGTAGTAGAAACCGGTTTCGGTCCAGGGACCGATGGTGACCTGCACCTTGGGGAACAGCGTCTGCACCGCCATCGCCATCACGTGGCTCATGCTGTGGCGGATGCGCTTGAGGGTGTCGGATTCGCTGGTTCTGGGCAGGCGGATCGGGTCGGCGGCGGGAACTTGCTGGACCATGCCGGGCTTGGGGACTCTCGTGGGGGGCAAACGGGCGTAACCGATCTTACCCGCCCACCCCGGCCGGAAACGGTAGGGTAGTCGCTGACCGTTTCTGTTGAAGGCCCCATGCTGACGAGTGCCACCGTCGCCTACATCCACTACCTGGGCTTCATGCTCAGCTTCGGCGCCCTGGTGCTGGAGCGCCGTCTGATCCGCCAGGACCTTTCGGTGAAAGAGGCCACCCTGCTGGTGGGCACCGATCTGGTCTATGGCATGGCCGCTCTGGCCGTGCTGGTGACCGGCATCCTGCGGGTGAAGTATTTCGGTCAGGGCGCCGACTTCTATCTGCAGAACCCGGTGTTCATCACCAAGGTCGGCCTCTACCTGACCCTGGGCGGTCTGTCGCTCTACCCCACCTTCACGATCATCCGCTGGGTCTTCCCGCTGCGGGAGGGCAAGGCCCCCGAGGTGAGCGAGACCACCGTCGGTCGGATCAAGACCGCCCTCAACCTGGAACTGGCCGGGATGGTCGTGCTGCCGCTGCTGGCCGCCCTGATGGCCCGCGGTATCGGCCTCAGCGCCTAGGAGCGCCGTCATGAGCATTCAGACCGCGCTGATCACCGGTGCCTCCGCAGGCATCGGTCGCTGCTACGCCGAAGCTCTGGCCCAGCGGGGTGTACCGGAGCTGATTCTCACCGCCCGCCGCGGCGATCGCCTCCAGACCCTGGCAGAAACCCTGCATCGCCAGCACGGCCCCCGCTGCCGCATCCTGCCGCTGGATCTGGCCGCGCCCGGCGCCACCGCCACGCTGGTGAACGAACTGGGCGACACGCCGGTGGATCTGCTGATCAACAATGCCGGTTACGGCTACTACGGCGACTTCCTGGGCCAGGAGCCCGCAGACCTGACCCGGATGCTGCAGTTGAACATGATCGCCCTGACGGAGCTGACCCGGGCCCTGCTGCCAGGGATGGTGGCACGGGGTGATGGACGGATCATCAACATCGCCTCCACCGCCGCCTTCCAGCCGATTCCCTACTTCAGTGCCTACAGCGCCAGCAAGGCCTACGTGCTCAGCTTCAGCGAAGCCCTCTGGGCCGAGTACGGCGATCGCGGCGTCCGCATCCTGGCGGTCTGCCCCGGCCCGACCCGCACCGAGTTCTTCGATGTGGCGGGCATGTCCGGCAATGCCAAGATCGGCGAAACCATGACAATGGAGCGGCCCGAGGACGTGGTGCAGCATTCCCTGGAGGCCCTGGAGCGGGGCGAGGCCAGCTGCGTCACCGGCAACTGGATGGCCCAGGCCCTGACCCGACTGCCGCGCCTGTTCCCCCGAGAGACGCTGGTGAAGGCGATCGCCAGCCAGTTCCGCCCCGACTGATTTTCCTGGAGAATCCCATGCGCGAGTACGCCCTCCCCGCCCTGGTCACCGCCCTGGCGCTGCTGACCTACCAGGCCACTGCCCTGCTGGTGGGCCGGGCCCGGTTCCAGTACAAGGTGATGCCGCCCGCCGTCAGCGGCCCCCCGGAGTTCGAACGGGTACTGCGGGTGCAGCAGAACACCCTCGAGCAGTTGGTGTTCTTCCTGCCCGCCCTCTGGCTGGCGGCCCTGTTCGGCAGCCTGCAGCTGGCCAGCCTGCTCGGCTTCATCTGGGTCGGCGGCCGCATCGCCTACGCCGTCGGCTACATCCAGGCCCCGGAAAAGCGCGGTCCTGGCTTCGGCATCAGCTTCCTCAGCAGCGCCGTCCTGCTGGTGATGGGTCTGGTGGGAGCGGTGGTCCAGCTGAAGGGCTGACCCCGCCCGGACCGGAGGCCCGGGCCACCTCCACCTGACAGGCAATCCGGGAGTCGCACCGCTCCCGGGCCTTAGAACTCCGCACTGCCCGGTACACGGGGGAAGGGAATCACATCGCGGATGTTGGCCATGCCGGTCATGAACTGCACCAGCCGCTCGAAGCCCAGGCCGAAGCCCGCGTGGGGCACGGAGCCGTAGCGGCGCAGGTCCAGATACCACCAGTAGTTCTCCTCAGGCAGGCCCTGGTCGCGGATGCGGGCCTGGAGCACGTCCAGGCGTTCCTCCCGCTGGGAACCGCCGATGATCTCGCCGATGCCCGGGGCGAGCACATCCATGGCGGCCACGGTGCGGCCATCGTCGTCGAGGCGCATGTAGAAAGCCTTGATCTGCTTCGGGTAGTTGGTGACGATCACCGGGCGGCGGAAGTGGGTTTCCGCCAGCCAGCGCTCATGCTCCGACTGCAGGTCGATGCCCCACTCGACCGGGTACTCGAAGCGCTGGTCGCTGGCTTCGAGCAGGGCGATCGCCTCGCTGTAGGTGACCCGGGCGAACTCGCTGCCGATGATGTTCTCGGCCCGGGTCAGCACCTCCTTGTCGACCCGCTGGGCAAAGAACTCCATATCCTCGGGGCACTGCTCGAGCACCCGCCGGAAGACGAAGCGCAGGAACTCCTCCGCCAGGTCCATGTCTCCGGCCAGGTCGCAGAAGGCCATCTCCGGCTCCACCATCCAGAACTCCGCCAGGTGGCGGCTGGTGTTACTGTTCTCGGCCCGGAAGGTCGGCCCGAAGGTGTAGACATTGCTGAAGGCCATGGCCATGATTTCCGCCTCCAGCTGGCCGCTCACCGTCAGGTAGGCGGGCTTGGCGAAAAAGTCGCGGCTGTAGTCGATGGCACCGCTGTCCGTGCGGGGTAGGCGATCCGGGTCCAGGGTGCTGACCGCGAACATCTCGCCCGCCCCCTCGCAGTCACTGGCCGTGATGATCGGTGTGTGGGCCCAGAGGAAGCCCCGGCTCTGGAAGAACTCGTGGATGGCGGCGGCGGC
>CAWUMD010000145.1:0-6357 GCA_963923365.1 uncultured bacterium | reverse complement strand
ATCGGCCTGCTCACCCTCGATGACCTGCAACGGGGTCTGGCCCGGGGAGAGGAGGCTGGCACCATCCCCGCCCTGGCGGACGTGATCAACCGCGAACTGATCTACACCCGCCCCGAGGAAACCCTGGCCGAAGCGATCGCCCGCATGTCCCCTCGCGGCCTGGTGCAGCTGCCGGTAATGGATCTACCCCCCGGACCGGTAGCCCTGCCCCTGCCCAGCAGCAAGCTGCTGGGACTGGTCACCCGGGAGGGAATTGATCTGGGCTGCTCCCAGGCCCGGCTGCGGGAAACCCTGCAGCAGACCAGCGTGGGCAGCGGTCAGATCGCCTGAGGCAGGGAACGCGGCCACGGTTCCCAGTCAATGCAGCTCTGGTTATCGCCTCCATCCGGGTTGCCATGCTCCTCCAGGAAGCGGCGCAGCGGCAGGGGCATGGTCTCGAACCGGAAGCGGGCATCCCCGGCGGCCAGATCCGCCCAGAAGTGGCGCAGCTGGGGTAGCCAGGGGTCGGCGGCGGCGGGGCTCAGGGCCGGTTCTCCCCGGGTGAGCAGACGGCGCATGAAGGCCTCGCTGCGATCGCCCATCCACCGGCGGGAGAAGCGCTGCAGCTGCTCGAATTCCGGCACTGCCTCGATGCGATGGGAGGTGACACTCAAGCGGGTGTGGCCCTGGTCATCCCGCTGCAGGTGGCAGAGCCGGTAGGGATGGGGATAGCTGACCAGGGAGCCGGTGGTCAGTTCCCGCAGGCGCCCATGGCGGCGCAGGGACTGGACGTGCAGATGGCCGGTGAGTACCAGTTCCACCCCGGCGGCGGTGAGCAGGGCAAGCAGCTCCGGGGCGTTTTCCAGGATGTAGCGACGTCCCAGGGGATGCCGGGCCTGGCGGGGCAGGTGGTTGAGCAGGTTGTGGTGCAGCATCACGATCACGAAGCGATCGCGGCAGCGCTCCAGTTCCGCCGCCAGCCACTGCAGCGGCTCCCCCTCGATCCGGCCCACCACCTCGCCATCCTCACGGTAGGCATTGGAGTTGAGGCCGATCAGCTGCAGCTCCGGCGCCAGGGTGCAGCTGTACCAGAGGCGATCGCCCGCCCCGTAGCCCTGCCGCCGGTAGATCTGCGGGAACTCCGCCGCCACCACCCGCTCCGGGTCCCGGGGCAGCAGGGGCAGATCGTGGTTGCCCGGGACTACGTAGACTGGATAGGGCAACCGGGCCAGTCGTCGGGCCAGCCAGGTGTGGTTCCGGCGCTCCCCATGCTGCACCAGATCCCCCGGCAGGAAGAGCGCATCCAGCGCCTCGGTCTCCAGGTGTTCCAGAATCTGTTCGAAGGCCGGAATCGCCACCTCGATCAGGTGGAAGCGCTGGGGATGGTCCCAGATCGTCTCCGGCAGACCGACATGCAGGTCGCTGACGACGGCAAAGCGGAACTCGAGCGTCATGCTCCGGGTCTGGCAGCGAGGGAATCGCGCTGATTCTAGCCGCCTGGCCCCCTCTCCGGTTGTCGCCCCTGTCTGCGAGGAAGCCCCGTGACCGTCCGCTGCCGCCAGCACGTCAACCCCCTGGCCATCAAGTTCCAGCAACCCGTGGCCCTGCCGGACTGGTCCGAACGCTTCGCGGATCTGTCCCGGCCCCTGCTGCTGGACATCGGCTGTGCCCGGGGTCGCTTCCTGATGGATATGGCGGCGGCCCGCCCGGACTGGAACTGCCTGGGGCTGGAAATCCGCGAACCCCTGGTGGAGGAAGCCACGGGCCGGGCCACCGAACTGGGCCTGAGCGATCGCCTGCAGTACCTGTTCTGCAATGCCAACGTTTCGATCGAGAGCATTCTGGCAGGGCTCCCCACCCAGCGGATGGAGCTGGTCACCATCCAGTTCCCAGACCCCTGGTTCAAGAAGCGTCACCAGAAACGGCGGGTGGTGCAGCCGGAACTGGTGGCGGCCCTGGCCCAGGCGCTACAGCCAGGAGCCCGGGTGTTCCTCCAGTCCGACATCCTCGAGCTGGAGGAGGACATGTGCGATCGCTTCAGCGAGCACCCGGCCTTCCGGCGCCTGACGACGGACTGGATACCCGAAAACCCCCTGGGCGTACCGACGGAGCGGGAACTGTCGGTGCAGCGGCGCAATCTGCCAGTCTTCCGGTCGCTCTATGAACGAACCGGAAGCGGCAGCTAGACTGAGGGCGTCGCTGCAGCAACGATGATCATGCGCAAACGCCGGATTCTCACCAGCCTCCTCGCCGCCACGACTCTGATGGCGGCTCCCCTGGCCCAGGTCAGCCGCGCCGCCGAGAACGTGACAATCATCTTCGGCCCGATCAATCGCTCCATCGAAGTCGCCGATCTCGATTACCTGGCAAAGACCGGTGAGGCCCGGGGCTTCCTGGCCACGGCCCTTCAGCTGGCCAAGCAGGATCCCAAGTCCCTGCAGAACATCCTCAACCAGAAGCTGGACCTGCCCCTAGTGGAAGCCAGCCAGCTACTCTACAGCAGCATCGGCGAAGCGCTGCTGAAGAAGGCCGCCACCGTGGTCGCCCCCCGCACCTGCAACTGCGAGGGCCTGCAGGCGATGCGGGCCGGTATCCTGCTGGCCCTGAGCCGCAACAATGGTCAGATCACCCCGGTTACCCTGCTGCAGAACTACCCCACCGATATTCGGGTGAACGTCGAACCGCTGCTGGCCCTGGTTCAGGAAGTGGGAGACATCCAGCAGCTGGTCAAGCTCTTCAGCCCGGGATCGGCCAAGTAGGCAACTGCCGCAGATCCAACCCGGCGACAGCCCCGACCACCGCGATCGCCGGGGCCTCCAGGGGCTGTTCCCGGAGATCGGCAATCACCGCCCCGAGCGTGCTGCGCCGCACCTCCTGCTCGGGGCAGGTGCCCCAGCGGATCAGGCTGATCGGGGTGTCGTCCCGGCGCCCACCGGCCCGCAGGGCCTCGACAATGTGGGCCAGGTTGTGCAGGCCCATGTAGATCACCAGAGTTTCGGCCCCGGCCGCCAGACTGGCCCAGTCCACCTGGGGCCGATACTTGCCCGCCGCCTCATGACCGGTGACGAAGGTGACGGAAGAGGCGTAGTCCCGGTGGGTAATCGGGATGCCGACGTAGGCCGGTGCCGCCACCCCGGCGGTCACCCCCGGCACCACCTCCACCTCGACCCCCGCAGCCGTCAGCTCCGCCATTTCCTCGCCGCCGCGCCCGAAGACGAAGGGGTCACCACCCTTGAGGCGCACCACCACCGCCCCGGCCCGAGCCTGGTCAATCAGCAGCTGGTTGGTTTCCGACTGATCGAGGGTATGGCGCCCCCGGCGCTTCCCCGCATCGATACGCAGGGCTTCAGGCCGGATCATCGCCAGAATCGGCTCGCTCACCAGAGCGTCATAGACCACCACATCCGCCGATTCCAAAAGGGCTTTGCCCTTGAGGGTGAACAATCCCGGATCTCCGGGCCCTGCCCCCACCAGAAATACACGCCCCGGATTTTCAGTCATCAGCGGTCGGAACCTTTCCCATCAGTTATTCCCCAATTTCCACAGCGCCTGTGGAAAACTCGGCCAAAGTGTCAGGAAGACAGCCGATCATCCCCATCCTCCGTTGTTTTCAGACCCAGCCAGGTTCGCAGCAGGGACTCGAATCCCGGCAGTTCCCCCAGGGGCGGCAGCAGCGTCACACCCGGGTAGGCGGCGATCGCCGTCGCCAGGGTGTCGGTAATCCCACCCGGAAACAGAAAGTAGGGAATCACCACAGCCGGTTCCGGGTTCACCGCCAGCAGATCGCTCAAATGCGGATCCTGAGCCCAGAACGCCAGCCGGGCACCCAGCCGGGCCGCCAACTGCTCAACTCCCACCAGAGCACCCGGTCGGCGACTGCCATGGGCCACCAGAATGCAGGGCCGCTGCTCCGGCAGTTGGGACGCCAGCAGCCAACCGAGGTCCGGGTGTTCCCCGAGGGCGGGCTGCACCTGAATCGGCACCGCCTCCAGGAGGGTGCGGGCGATCGCCACCTCCGTCGGGATGTCCTCGCAGACGTGGTGGCCCGCCAGCAGAAACAGTGGGTAGAGCACCAGCCCCGGGCGACCGTCCCGGCGGGCCACCGCTGCCAGATCCGCCAGCTGGTGGGAGAGGGGCTGGGTCTGACATTCCAGCAGCGCTGTGGCCACCGGTGCCTGGGGCAGACTGAGCGACTCGGCCAGGCGGGCCAGGGCGATCGCCGAGCGCGGATCGCGACTGCCATGACCGATCAGCACCCGCAGCGGTGCCGGGGAGTTGATGGCGGGCCCGTCCGGGCGGGAAGGGACGGGGTAGGATGATGTGGATCGACCCAAATTTCCGGCCCGACGCTACCAGGCATCGTAAGGGATTTCCCTCACGCAGCGGCCGGAGCTGCAAGCGTACTGACCCAGCGCCGTGACCACCAGCTTCCTTCGCCGCCTGTTCCGCTCCTCCGGCACCGCCGCTGTGGGCACCCCGATCCAGTCCCGCTACTGGCCCGGTCTGATTGAGGCCTACCGCTCCTACCTGCCGGTGACGGCCAGCACGCCCGTGGTCACCCTGCACGAGGGCAACACGCCGCTGATTCCCGTGCCCTCCATTTCCCGGGAAATCGGCCGCGGGGTCCAGGTCTTCGTCAAGTACGACGGCCTCAACCCCACCGGCAGCTTCAAGGACCGGGGCATGACCATGGCGATCACCAAGGCCAAGGAGGCCGGAGCCGAGGCGGTGATCTGCGCCAGCACCGGCAACACCTCCGCCGCCGCGGCCGCCTATGCCCGCCGGGGCGGAATGCGCGCCTACGTGCTGATTCCCGACGGTTACGTCGCCCAGGGCAAACTGGCCCAGGCCCTGCTCTACGGGGCCGAGGTACTGGCCATCAAGGGCAACTTCGACCGTGCCCTGGAAATCGTCCGCGAGGTCTCCGAAAAGTACCCGGTCACCCTGGTCAACTCCCTCAACCCCTACCGCCTCGAAGGCCAGAAGACCGCCGCCTTCGAACTGGTGGATGCCCTGGGCGATGCCCCTGACTGGCTCTGCATTCCCATGGGCAATGCGGGCAACATCAGCGCCTACTGGATGGGCTTCAAGGAATACAAGGCCGAAGGCAGGTCCAGCCGTCTGCCGAAGATGATGGGCTTCCAGGCCGCAGGCTCCGCGCCCCTGGTCACCGGCGAGACCTTCCCCAACCCCGACACCATCGCCACGGCCATCCGCATCGGCAACCCAGCCAATAAGGAAAAGGCACTGAAGGTGCGTGAGGAGAGCGGTGGCAGCTTCGCCGCTGTCACCGACGAGGAAATCCTCGAAGCCTACCGTCTGCTGGCGGGCAATGAAGGGGTGTTCTGCGAACCCGCCAGTGCAGCTTCCGTCGCTGGTCTGCTCAAGCGCCGCGATGAAGTCCCCGCCGGAGCCACAGTGGTCTGCGTGCTGACGGGCAACGGACTCAAGGACCCGGCCAGCGCCATCGAGTACGCCCGTGCCGAATTCCGGGCCGGCATCGAGCCGGAAATGGATGTGGTTGCTCAGGTGATGGGCTTCTAGGTCAACCCTTCCAGAAACTCCCACAACTCCGCCGGCCGCTGCACCAGCAGGGCCGGTTTTTCATGGCCCAGCAGCGTCGGGTCGTTGAAGCCCCAGCTGACCGCCGCAACCGCCATGCCGATCTGCTGCCCGGCCTCGATATCCCGCAGTTCATCGCCCACATAGAGCACCTGATCGGGGCGCCAGCCCTGACGCCGCAGCAGGCGCCGCAGCAGACGGGCTTTTCCCAGCGGTGGACTGCTGCCGCGGATCAGTTCAAAGCAGCCATCCAGCTGGTGCTGGGCCAGAAAGCGCTCGACGTTGCGGCGACTGTTGGTGGAGACGATGCCCAGGTGGTAGCCCTGCCCATGCAGACTTCGCACCAGCTCCGCCATCCCCGGCACCGGTGCCAGGTTCGGCAGATCCTGCGCGAAGTCCCGGCGCAACCGATGGAGCAGACACAGCCACCGCCACCAGGGCAGTCCCAGTTCCCGCAGGACGGCCCGGGCCGTCATCCGTCGCAGCCGATCGCAGCGGGCCTGATCCAGATGCGGGTAGCCGAAGTGCCGGGCGTGACGGTTGGCGATCGCCACCAGGGCCGCAAAGCTATCCACCAGGGTGCCATCGAAATCGAACAGCACCACCGGGTATCGCTGCCCCATGTCACCTCTCCGCTCAGACTTCCAGAATGCCGGGTGGATCGGCGGGCTGCCAACCTGTGGAAAACCCGGGGTTTTTCTGGGGAGAACCCTGTGGAGAATGCTGTGGAAAAACCATAGCAACTGTGGAGAAAGATCCGACCTCCCGCAGGCCTGTGGAAAAACCCCGGGGTCTATCCACAGGTTTTCCACAGTG
>CAWUMD010000144.1:0-6419 GCA_963923365.1 uncultured bacterium | reverse complement strand
TCGTAGTCCGTGGTCACCAGCCGCAGCCCCTGCTGCCGCGCCAGACGCGCAACCGGATTATGCTCGATGCCGTGAATCCAAGCCGCCCCCAGATCGACGGGCAAACCCCAGCGGTGGTCCGTGCAGATCCGCCCCCCCAGGCGATCGCGCCCCTCCAGAATCAGCACCTCCCGACCGGCATTCCGCAGGGCCCGGGCTGCTGCCAGACCGGCCAGACCAGCACCGATCACGATCACATCCTCGGTTTCCCGAGCCTGGGCACAGTGGGGCAACAGGGGCAGACCACCCGCCAGCAGCATCCGTTGAAGAAAAGTGCGTCGCTGCATGCCCCAGACCCGAACCAACGCCATTCATTGTCCGGGCGGTCATGCCGCCGGGGGTAACCACACATTGCAAGGTCTGAGAACGGTATATCCGGTTACCGGACAAACCCTCCCGAGTCAGCTACGCTCGGACTGCTTCGGCCCGGAGTGAGCCATGGCCCCATCCAGCACCAAGCTGATTCCGCTTCCCATTCATCAACCGCCTCTGGTCCGCCAGAGCTACAGCCGTCTCAGCGATGCCCTGAACCTGCTCCAGAACGGCCGAGCGGATCAGAGCCTGGATCTGCTGCTGGAAGCAACCCTCAACCTGGCCCTGCATCTGGAGCAGACCGGGAATGGCATGACTCAGCAGCAGGCGGCCCGGGTGGTGCAGCAGTTGCAGCCCTGCCGTCGTTCCAGCGCCCGCAGTCTCAGTTTCCGCACGGGTGCATTAGGCACCGAGCACATCGGCCATGGCGCCCAGCAGCAGGGCTGAGCCGTCCGTCCACCGGAAGCGTTTAGGCTGTAAGCCGGAGTGACACCCGGCCGCGGAAGGTTCCGAGCATGTGGAAATACACCGGTCAGCAGCGTCCTGACTTCGCTGTCGAGCCTGAGGCGGGACAGGAGTCGGTCTGGGACTACCCCCGACCGCCACGACTGGTGAGTGACACCCGGCGGGTTGAAGTCCTCCACGACGAATCGCCACTGGCGTCCTCAGTCCGCTGCCTGCGCCTGTGCGAAACTGCCAGTCCTCCCACCTTCTACATCCCACCCGACGATGTGGTCTGGGACGCCTGGATGCCGCTGCCGGGCCAATCCTTCTGTGAGTGGAAGGGACTGGCCCGCTACTGGGGCCTGAAGGCCGCTCCGGAACTGGGGGCGATCGCCTGGAGCTATCCCCAGCCGTCCCCGGGCTACGCTGACCTGAAGGATTACCTCTCGGTCTACCCGAGCCGCCTGATCTGCACCGTGGACGGCGAGCGGGTGCGACCCCAGCCCGGCGGCTTCTACGGTGGCTGGGTCACCGATGAGATTGTCGGGCCGTTCAAGGGAGGGCCGGGGACGAGCCACTGGTAGAGGTCAGGTGCCAGCCGTAACCATGGCCACCGCCTGAGCCGGACGCTGCACCTGCCCACGCACCCAAGCCGAGAAGCAGGCGAACCCGAGCCGATCCGAAGCAGCTGTGACGGTCTGCTGGTCACGGTCGGTCCGAGCCAGATAGGGCGGGGTGGTGCGTAGGTAAGTCCCGCCGTGTGCCAGGGGGACAGTCACCAGCGGCTCAATATCTACGACCCGATAGCCACTGTCAGTCAGCCAGATGTTCTTGCGGTTGAGGTCTCCATGCACCAGTCCCAGGGACCAGGCTTGGCTCAGTTCCTGCTCCAGTTCCTCCAGATGAGCCAGCACGACTCCACCGGTCCGATGCGGCAGGCGTCGGCAGAATTCCTGCTCGACATCCACCGTCAGGCCCTCGCTGGTGAGGGCGATCGCACACAGCGTCAGGTTAGGCACCACTCGTGAGCTCCGACTGAACTCAGCCCAGGCCAGCATCCGCTCTCGCACACCCTCAGAATCACGGGCATAGGGGTAGGAGTATGACTTGCACAAGCAGTTTCCCCGCCGCTGCAGCGAAATCTGCAGCGGTAGCCCAGGCACCTGAGGGGCGTCAGGCTTCTGCCGGAGCAAGCCCCATCCCCTCCCAGACGGTGCCTTCCAGAGAACGGTGGGTGTAGGTATAGCCACCTCCAGAGAAGCCGCAGTTCATGATCCCGGTCTCGAATTCACCGTGGTCGTAGCCCTGATGGATACAGAGGAATTCTTCGTCTGACACCGGCAGGCACTGGGTGAGTTCGATATCGAGATCGATTGCCTCGCTGAACTCACAACCCATGCTGCCCTTGATGTAGGGAACCTGGGCATGGAGTCGCAGATTGAGTTCAAGATCAGAGGCAGTGGCAGCGGTGAACAGAAGCCGTTCCTGAAGCTCACCCGCATCCTGAATCTGATCCAGGAAGGTAGTCAGAGGCATCCATTGCCCACCTTCAACCCGATAGCGGGTGTCATTGCCATCACCATAGGCAAAGCATTCACCGCCCCAGGTCGCGACGGTTCCGAGCAGGATGGGGTCATCCTCCGTAGGTTGGCGCAACAGCACTTCCACCCGCGTGGGTTGCGTGACGCCGAGAATGGAGCAGTGCTCCAGCAGAGACCCTCCCAGATCGGTGAAGAATTCGACCACCTGTTCCGCCCAATCCGACTGATCTGCGAGTAAGGCGCGTAGCTCGGTGAGATCACCCACTTCATCCAACCCTTCCGGCAGGTCGATGTCCTCCAGAAGCCCGTACTGTCCGCAGCCACCCAGATTGGTCTGAATCAGCACTCCGATTCCATCCGGCTGATCCGAGCCAAGACAGTTGAGCAGAGCAGTCAGTTCATCGACCGCAGCATCAACATACTGCTGAGAGCCAGCCCCTGCGCGGCAGTGCAGTTCGAAGCCCTCCACGCGATGAAATTCCCAGCCCCGACGGCACTGATCGTCATACTCAGCCTGGTAGTCCAGCTCACCATCATCAAAGTTCGGGAAGAAAGCCGCAGAGATCTCCTTTAACGCTGCCGTACTCGGCCCTTTCTGCCAGCGGTAGTCGTCCTCATCTCGGTAGATAGAATACTCCTCATCGTCCAGCCAGACAACACCTTCATCTGCTTCATCAGGCGGGAAGAAATAGCTTTTGTCTTTTATCGACTCGCCAGGATCTGCAAGGGTCGTGTGGTGAACTGCGGCACTGAGAAACGCCGAGGTTCCAGGAAATTCACCATGCCCATTCTCAACCTCATCTTCCAGCGTGCCGATGAAATAAGGCAGGAGAGGTGAGGCAAGTGTTAGCCACCTCCAATCGCATCCCCCTGAAGTCCCTTTCAACCTAACGATCCTGCCATCAAAGTCGTAGTCGTAGAAGTGGGATTCATCCTGATAATTTTCCGCTGCACAGAGCGTCACATCCCCGATCCTGAACAGGGAGCGCACAAACTCCGGACAGGCATCCGACCTGAGAAGTGCCAGTTGTGCAGCACCACTCATACGGCTGAGGAATCCGGGGTCCTCGACGAGCAGCAGATCGAAGACAGGGTTACGGAGCACCTCATCCGGATACTCCTCGGCCAGGGTCAGCAGTTCCTCAAGGGGCGTCTCCGGGTTGAGTGCCCGAGTACGGGGATCGATCAGATCTGCGGTCATGATTCAAATCTCCATAGGTGGAACGGGATCGATGCGCAGGTGATGAAGACCTGACGCCTGTACCGCGTGATTGATTACGAGTTACCGAGCATTGGGTGGTGTTTCAGGAGCCCCTGGGCTACCGCTGTAGATGATCCTGCCGGACCATCTACAGCAACTCATGAGATTGGGGAGAATCAGCTCTGCGCCGGGGCAAGCCCCATTCCCTCCCAGACGGTGCCTTCCAGGGAGCGGTGGGTGTAGGTATAGCCACCTCCAGAGAAGCCGCAGTTCATGATCCCGGTCTCGAATTCACCGTGGTCGTATCCCTGGAGGATACAGACCGACTCACCCTCTGCAACCGGCAGGCACTGAACCAGCTCAAGGTCCAGATCTACGGCTTCACTGAACTCGCAGCCCATACTGCCCTTGATGTAGGTCGTTTGAGCCGGCACCCGGAAATTGAATTCGATATCCGTGGTCGCAACCGAGAACAGCAGGCGATCGCGCCATTCCCCCTCGTTGCGGACCTCCTCAACCAGGGTGTGCAGCGGCACCCACTCGTTCCCCTCCAGGCGGAAGCGGACATCCTCCTCGTCCTTGGCACCCCAGCGGAAGGACTCGCCGCCACAGTAGTTGAGCGAGGCGAACAGTTCCGCTGAACCGGAGGGCCGCACCAGAACCTCGACCGTCTCCGGATCCTCAGCATCCAGAATGCAGACATTCATCAGAATTCGCGTACCAAAACCGCAGAAGGTATCAATGACCGCTTCTGCCCACTCCTCCTCGTCTGCCACTCGGGATCGCAGTTCCTCGAGATCGCCAACTTCATCCAGACCCTCCGGCTGCTCGATCTCCTCGAACAGTCCATAGTCACCACACATTCCCAGGGGCGTATGCACCAGCACCCCAATCGACTCGGGTGCAGCAGGCGGCATGCGCCAGGCCAGTTCCATCAGGTCGTCGGCAGACGCCTCCACATATTCGACGGAACCATTACCTGCTTTGCAACAGAGTTCGAACCCTTCCACCCGGTCGTATTCCCAGGGCCGACGGGCATAGTCGTCGTACTCGTCCTGGTAGTCCAGTTCACCCTCGTCGTAGGCCGGGAAGAAACGCTCGGCGATCGCCTTGAGGTCAGCCACCTTGTCGGCCTTCTGCCGCTTCCAGCCACGATCCTTGGGATCCCGATAAATGGTGTATTCCTCACCATCCAGAAAAACTGTGGCTTCATCCGCTCCTTCCGGGGGGCTGAAATAGCGCTTGTCCTTACCGGAGTCACCGATTTCAGTCTGTTCGGAGTGGTGATGCACCGCACTCAGAAAAGCCGAAGTCCCTGGATACTCACCGTATCCGTCCTCCACCTCATCCTGGAGAGTCCCAAGGAAGTGAGGAATCAGGGAAGGAGACAGGATCATTTCAGACCACTCACAGCCCCCCGAAACACCCTTGATGCGGACTACAAGGTCATCCAGCATGTAGTCGTAGAAGTGGGATTCACCCTCGTACCCTTCCACAGCCCAAACCGTCAGCTTGCCGAAGGAAAATAGGGAGCGCACAAACTCCGGACAGGCATCCGACTTGAGAATCGCCAGTTGTGCAGCGCCACTCATGCGGCTGAGGAATCCGGGGTCTTCGACCAGCAGCAGATCGAAGACAGGGTTGCGGAGCACCTCATCCGGATACTCTTCCGCCAGGGTCAGCAGTTCCTCCAAGGGCGTCTCCGGGTTGAGCGCCTGGGTGCGGGGATCGGTGGCATCGGCAGTCATGATTCAGATCTCTGGTGGGTGGAATGGGACCGGTGGTCAGGCCAGCCGGTACTGGCGCTGGCGAGTCTCTGCAGACTCTGGACTTCAGCAACATTGCGGAGTCATTAGACTCCGCTGCGGGGAGGGGAGAGGGGCCAGCCATAACAACTGCCATGGCGGCAACATCGGAGCTGGTGGTGGGCGACTACGGAGAGTATCCGGCATCAGGATTCACACCGTGGTGGAGCGTTGCTCCAGATTGGCGCGGGCCGCCGCCCGCACGACCCGGTTGCCGTCCTCCAGCAGCGCCTGGAGCGTGGAATCCGGGGTCATCGGGTTCTGGGCGATCGCGCAGCGTTCCAGCCAGGAGGAACTACGGAAGTTCTTGGCCAGGGAAGCCACCGGCACTTCGGGGCGCAGCAGGGCCAGCAGGCGACTGAAACTGGGCTTGGTACCTGCGGTCAGCTTCGCCAGCAGCATCGGCACCTCCAGTTCCTGGCGGAAGTTGGGATTAGCCCGAGCAGTGGCCCCCACTCCATCCACAGCGTCAAGGGCCAGCTTGGCGAGCACCTCATCCGGGGTATTGGGGTGGGCTGCGACCCGGGTGCGGATCTCCACATTCTTATCTGCAGCCAGGATCGTCAGTTCCTCGGCAGTGGCCGCAGGATCCCCTGCGATCTCCAGGCGCAGAACCGTGTTCTTGAGCTTGGCATCCCGCACCCGCAGCGGGTGTACAGCCATCCGCTGCTGAATCTCCTCGTTGCGGTCCTCCACCAGGATTTTCCAGGCCTCCGGAGTCAGCCCTGGATGGTCTGCCACCGCCAGGCGCACGGTTTCCTCCGTGTCCCGAGCCAGTTCCATCAGCAGGTCTGCCGGTAGTTCCGGGTGAGTCGCCACAACGGCTCGAACGCGCTCATCTGTATCGGCAGCCAGACCGGGCAAGCCCTCGACCGTGAGCAGGCTCCGGCGCAGCAGTTGCTGAACAGCCACCCCCCGCCGGTAATCCCGGGCCGAGAGCTTCTGGCGCAACAGCTCCTCACTGACGCCCGGGTTTTCCAGGGCAGCCCGCCCGACGTCACTGTCGCGGTCACGCATCAGCTTGAGCAACTGAGCATCATTCAGCTGCAGGGAGCGAGCCACGGACCTGTCTCTTAT
>CAWUMD010000143.1:0-6488 GCA_963923365.1 uncultured bacterium | reverse complement strand
CCTCGCAGAAAAGTTTTCTCAGACCCGCCTCAAACCTAGGTAGAACATGGGGTTCAGCGCTGAAAGAAGCTGCTGACCCGACCCTTCCCGCCCCATATCGACCGCTCTTCCAGCTCTGTCTGCTTACTCTTCACCGTCAAGCGAGGCCTCAGAGAGGTACCTCTCTCCTCTGCTGACATAAAAAAAGACCTCGCATCTCTGCGAGGTCGGACATGGGTGTATCGCTTTCAGCTTGGGGGAGAACCCCGTCGGTTAAATCAGGCCGACCTGGGAGAGGATGCCCTGACCGGTCAGCAGCTCAGTGGCCAGACCAATCACGAAGCCGAGCATGGCCAGGCGGCCATTCCAGGTTTCAGCGAATGCAGTGAAACCGACCTTTTCTTTGTTTGCCATGAGGAACACCTCTTCAGAGCGGATCGGACGTTGCTATGTAAACGAATGTAACGCATGATGCCGGAATGCGCAACACTTCGTTACGCATTCCGGCGTTCTCTCGCCGGTCCGGATGCCTCTGCGTAAGATGACGCCCATCCAGCATCGGGAGTCATGAGAATGAGTGTGCTGAGCGAAATCGAGATCCATGCTGCTCTGCAACGGCTGCCGCAATGGGAACGACGCGGGCAACGTCTAGTGCGGGAGGTCCGCTTTCAGGACTTCGTCTCGGCTATTGCCTATGTGAACCAGCTGGTGGCTCCCGCTGAAGCACTCGGGCATCACCCGGATCTGGAAGTCGGCTGGGGTCGGGTGGTCATTACTTTGACCACCCATGACGCCAGCGGGATTACGCCCCTGGACATCCAGTTGGCCGAAGCGATCGACCAGCTCTGAGGCTCAAGCCAGATAGCGTTCTGCCAGATCGGACAGGTGGTCGGTCCAGTGATCGACCACTTGAGCAGCTTCGGCTTCCACCATCACCCGGATCAGGGGTTCGGTACCGGAAGCTCGGACCAGAACCCGGCCCTGATTGCCCATCGCGGCTTCCGCCTGGGCGATCGCCTGCATCAGCGCATCACACTGCTGCCAGTTGAGCCGCTTCTCCCGGTTTTCGACGCGCACATTCCGCAGCCGCTGGGGATAGGTGGTGAAGCTGGCATCCACCAGTTCCGCCAGGGGAACACCCGCCTGACGGGTCAGGGCCGCCAGATGTGCCGCCGTCAGGGTTCCATCCCCAGTAAAGGCGTGGTGCCGACAGAGGATATGGCCGGACTGCTCGCCACCCAGCATGGCACCGAGACGTTCCATTTCCGCCTGGACGTACTGATCTCCGACAGCTGTGCGGACAAAGGTGCCACCACTGGCTTCCCAGGCGCGCTCGAATCCCAGGTTGGACATCACTGTAGCGACCACCGTGTCACCGGGAAGCCGTCCCTGACGGCGGAGCTCCTGCCCCCAGAGATAGAGGATGTAGTCGCCATCGACCGGTCGCCCCTGGTGATCAACGGCCAGAACCCGGTCAGCATCCCCATCGAAGGCAAAGCCCAGGTCTGCCCCGTGGGCGCGGACAGCTTCCTGCAGGGGGCCCAGGTGGGTGGAGCCGCAACCGACATTGATGCGATCGCCGTTGGGCTCGTCATGCAGACAGATCACCTCCGCCCCCAGTTCCCGGAACACTTGGGGTGCCAGCCGGGCCGTCGCCCCCCAGGCCGGGTCGAGCACAACCTTCAGGCCAGATAGGTCCAGGCCTTCCTCCAGGGATTCCAGAATATTGGTGCGATACCGGTCCGTGAGATCGGCGCGACTGCTGTGGCGGCCGTAGTCGGCAATGTGAGCATCCAGATCTCGCAGCCCCTTGACGCCCGCTTCGATCGCCTGCTGCAGATCTTTGGGTAGTTTCGTCCCCTGGGCGGCAAACACCTTGATGCCGTTGTCACAGGGGGGGTTATGACTGGCGGATATCATCACACCGCCAATGGCCGGGCTGTGGTGCGTCAGATAGGCCACCGCCGGAGTCGGACACAGGCCCAGGTGCCAGACTTCCACCCCAGCGGCCGTCAGACCGGAGGCCAGGGCCGTACCCAGCATGTCACCAGAGTTGCGCGAATCCTGGCCGACAATCACCGGACCAGTGGCCCCCGCCACTTCCCGCAGCACAATGCCGGTCCAGAAACCGATCTGCAGCGCCAGCGGTGCTCCCAGCAGTTCACCGACCTTGCCGCGGACCCCATCGGTCCCGAACAGGGAACGGTCCAGCAGATGGGGACTGGTCCAGACCGAGCCATGAAGGGCAACGGCAGGGGTAGCGGTGGGAGAGGCCATGGAGAAATCCGGGTTGGAGGAGTCAGTCACTGCTCGCCGGTCAGTACCAGCGACGGGGAAAATAGATGGCCTGCAATGCCAGCAGGGAGCTGAGCATCAGCAGCAGAAACAGCACACCACTGGGCAGGAACCCGAGCAGCCCCAGCCCTCGGGCCAGCCAGAGCAGCACCGTCAGGGCAGCCAGCCAGGTGAAGGGTCGGTAGCGACGGGGAATCTGCATGGGCATCCAGGGCGTCCGAGCGTCGATCTTAATATCGACGGTGCTAGGCTGAGACGGTTTTCCGCCACCTGAGCGGAAGCGGCCCCGTTCAACCTGCCTGCACCATGGCTTTGCCAAGTCTCCTTCCCCGGACCGATGGACGCGTGCAGCGCTGGCGCTGGCTGACCGGTGCAGGGGGCAGCGTATTGATTGTGATCGGGCTACTGGGACAGCAGCCCCAACTCCGCCCTACTCTCAGCCCCACACCGCTGGCGGATGCCAGCTTTGCCGAACTGCGCTGGCAATCGCGCTGGGCCCTGGACAACCAGGAACGGAACCGGGCAAAGCTGCTGTACGCCCTGGCCCTGAAAACGGATCAACCGGCGGCGGCCGCTCGTGCCCTGGAAGGACTGGAGCAGACCTATCCGGTGCTGGCTCCCTTCATTCTCAAGCAGCGGGCTACAGCACTGGAGAAGGCCGGCGATCGCGACGCCGCCCGGCAGGACTGGCAACGCCTACTGCAGACCTATCCCCGCAGTACCTGGGCCGCCGATGCCCTGATCGCCCTGGGGCAACCCGAAGCGGCCCTGGCCCGCTATCCACGCGCAGCAGCCGGTCTGGACTGGATTCTGGCGCAGGCGAAACCGACCCGGGCCCAGTTACTGCACTTCGCCCGCTTCGGGCTGAATCACCCGCAGTTGGATAAGGTTCTGGATCGGCTGCTGGAACAACCCCAGGGACTGACGACCCGCGACTGGCAGACGATCGCCGATGCGCTCTGGAAGCGGGACCGCTATGCCGCCGCTGCCCAGGCCTATGCCAAGGCACCCACGGGACCGACCCAGGCCTACCGCCTTGCCCGGGGAGAGGATCTCGGCGGTAACCGAAGTGCGGCGATCGCCGCATTCCGTCAGTTTCTGAGCCGCTACCCCCAGGCTCCCGAAGTCAGCCGGGCTCTGCTGCACCTGGCCCGCCTCTCCCCCGGCGATTCATTCACCGCGCTGACCCGGGTCAGCCGGGACTTCCCGGCCGATGCCCCGGAGGCCCTGGCCCGACTGGCCAGCCTGGAAGAGGAGCAGGGCAATGCCACCGCCGCTGCCCAGACCCGCCGTCAGTTACTGCAACGGTTCCCCCGTCATCCCCAGACGGCCGCCGCCCTCTGGGACCCGGCCTGGCAGGCCCTGCAACGGAAGCAATGGGCGATCGCCCTGTCCCGACTGGAGCCGATCAGCCGCAATCAGGATCCTCTGGCTGCCAGCCGGGCTCTCTACTGGAGTGGCAAGGCCCAGCAGGCCCTCGGCCAGAACGCTGCCGCCCAGGACAGCTACCGGCGCATCCTTGAAGACTTCCCCAACAGCTACTATGCCTGGCGGGCAGCGGCTCAGCTGGGGCTTCCGGTCGGTGGATTCCGGGATCTGCGGCCACTGCGTCCCGACTGGAGCCCACCGCTGCATCCGCAGCGCCTGCCCTTACCCGCAGGTTCCGCCGCCCTGGTGGAACTGCACACCCTCGGTCTGGACCGGGAGGCACGCCACCTCTGGGAATGGGAACGGCCCAACGGTCGTGATCTGAATGCCAAGGAGCAGTTCACCGAAGCGCTGCTGCTGGATAGCCGCGGGGATCATCTGGGGGCGATCGCTCTGCTCAGCGGTCTCGATGACGGGCACAATCCGCATCTGCTGGCCCGCCCGGACTACTGGCAACACCTCTATCCCCTCCCCTTCGCGCAGCCGATCCGAGAAGCGGCGCAACGGGAGGGCATCAATCCGCTGCTGCTTGCCGGACTGATTCGCCAGGAATCCCGCTTTCTGCCGGGTATTCAGTCGGTGGTCGGAGCAACCGGCCTGATGCAGCTGATGCCAGACACCGCGGCAGAGGTCGCCGCCACACTGGGCATCCGACAGTACGACCTGACCGACCCGGCCAGCAACATCCGCCTGGGCAGCCACTATTTCGACCAGGTACACGACCACTGGCAGGACAACAGCCTGTTGGCGATCGCCAGTTACAACGCCGGTCCCGGCAACGTCGAGACCTGGGTCCAGCGCTTCGGGATCGGCGACCCCGATCGCTTCGTCGAACAGATTCCCTTCCCGGAGACCCGGGACTATGTGCGGTCCGTTCTGGCCAATGCCTGGAACTACCTGCGCCTCTACGGCCGCCGGGAACTGCCCGGAGTGGAGCAACCGCTCAGATAATCAGGCCGTACAGACAGCGGCTGCCCACTCCCAGAACCGCCCCGAGCACACTGGCCCCGGCCAGGTTCAAGAACAGAGCCCGGTAGCTGAGGTTCTGTTCCTGCAGTTCCAGGCGGGCGATCGCCAGGGCCATGGAGGCCATCACCGTCTTGGAGAGAATGTCCACGTAGGTGAGGGTGAGCACTCCCACCACCGCCAGGAGAATCAGCAGCGGAAAGCTGATCAGGGTATTGCGGCACCAGGGTAGTAACAGATTCTCGACAATCCGCACCGGTGCCGTCCAGAACCCGATCAGCAGCAGGTTGAGCAGCAGGACCAGGAGCCAGAAATAGCCGTGGAAGTGGGGATTCTGCGTCTGCCAGACGAGCTGGGAAGCGGTCAGGTCACCGGATTCCCAGTACCAGCCGAAGAAGATATAAACGGTCAGCAGAATCAGCAGAGACGGGCGAATCCGCATAGGCGACGGGCGGCTGGCTTTCCCGCCGCGTGCAGACGTTAGTTTCAGAGATTAGTGGAAATTGCCGCCACAGGACAGGTGGGGATGCATTGCTCGCAGACCACACAGCGGTTGCGGGCGAACACCAGGGCGAAGCTCTCCGGATCCAGCGTCAGCGCACCACTGGGGCAGACTCCGGTACAGAGCCCGCAGTCCACACAGAGATCGCGGTCGATCACGATCTCCTGGCTGGCCAGGGAAACCCCGATATCGATCGATCGCATCCAGTCCATGGCCGCATCGAGGGCATCGATATCCCCCGAGAGCTCCAGGACGAGCTTGCCGCTCTGGGCTGGCGAGACCTGGGCCCGGATGATATTGGCCGCCACGTTGTAGTCCACCGCCAACCGGTAGGTGATCGGCATCTGGACAATGCGCTTGGGGAACGTGAGGGTAACCCGTTTCTTCATCCGCGTCCTGGCTGGCGCCGAAAAAAGGCGGGCCGCAGCCCGCCTCCAGGGTACCTACTTCTTGGCCAGCTTCTTGACCGGCAGTTTGCGCAGGCGGATGGATTCAGGGGTGACTTCGAGCAGTTCATCGGGACCGATGTACTCGAGAGCCCGCTCGAGGGTCATCTGCAACGGCGCCTGCAGGGTGTCGAGATCTTCGGCCCCAGCAGAGCGCATGTTGGTCAGCTGCTTGGTCTTGCAGACATTCAGGTCAAGGTCCTGGGGACGGTTATGCTCGCCCACAATCATGCCCTTGTAGACCTTGGTGCCAGGCTCGATGAAGAACTGACCCCGATCCTCGGCGTTCTTGAGGGCGTAGAAGGTGGCAGTACCTTCTTCGAAGGCAATCAGCACCCCGTTGCGACGGGTGTCGAACTCACCCTGCATCGGACGATAGTCGAGGAAGGAGTGGCTCATGATCCCTTCGCCACGGGTGGCGCGCACGAACTCGCCCCGGAAGCCGATCAGACCGCGGGAGGGCACCACAAACTCGAGCTGGGTCCGACCATCGTTGGTGTTCTCCATGTTCTGCATCTCAGCCTTGCGGATGCCGAGCTTCTCGATGCAGGACCCGACGGATTCCTCGGGCACATCGAGCACCAGG
Source organism: uncultured bacterium (assembly GCA_963923365.1). Classification (GTDB taxonomy): domain Bacteria; phylum Cyanobacteriota; class Cyanobacteriia; order Synechococcales; family Synechococcaceae; genus CAWUMD01. The sequence continues at coordinate 286 of CAWUMD010000143.1, read as the reverse complement.
GTCTCGTAAGGCTCGTGGGGGGTGCCGTCGATGGTGCGGAAGATCACCTGAGGCTGGGACACTTGGAACTCGTAGCCTTCGCGGCGCATGGTCTCGATCAGGATGCCGAGGTGCAGCTCGCCCCGACCGCTGACAGCCCAGCGATCCGGAGAGTCGGTGTCTTCGACCCGCAGGGCGACGTTGGTGAGCAGTTCCTTCTGCAGGCGATCGCGCACCTGACGGCTGGTGACAAACTTGCCTTCCTTGCCGGCGAAGGGGGAGTCGTTGACCACGAAGGTCATCTGCA
>CAWUMD010000142.1:0-6494 GCA_963923365.1 uncultured bacterium | reverse complement strand
GCTGCCGCCCGGGCCTGCCAATGCCCGGGCGGCGACAGCCGCCGATGCTCAGATGGTGCTGCAGGCTCTGGCCCGGCAGCTGGGGGTGGACCCCCAGGACTGTCTTTCGGCCCGGGAACCCGGCAGTGAGACGGTGGCGGGCTGGGCGCTGCCGCTGCTGGCCACCGAGGCGGGCTGGGCCAGCTGTGCCTGGGAGATCCCCCAGCCTCTGGCGCTGCTGCCCGGCAGTTCGCCGGTGGGGCTGCGGTTGCCCCTGGGCTCACTGCCCGAGGCGGAGTGGCAGCTGGAGACGGATGCCGGGCTGGTGAACCCGTCGGTGCCGGTCCCGGCTGCACCGCTGCAGGTGGCTCCCAACAGCATCCGGCTGGCGGTCACCGCTGAAGTGCGGGACGGGGAACTGCGTCTGCTGCTGCCGCCCTTTGGTTCGGCGCGGGCCTACGCTGATCTGCTGGCGGCGATCGCCGCCGTCGCCCATGAGCTGAACCTGGCCATCGGCCTGGACGGCTATCCGCCGCCGGGGGGCCAGGGCATCCGTGGCTTCCAGATCACCCCCGACCCCGGCGTGCTGGAGGTGAACATCCACCCGGCCCGCAACTGGCCGGAGCTCTGCCACCTCAACCGGCTGCTCTACGAGGAGGCTGCTGCCTGCGGGCTCTGTGCCCACAAGTTCAGCTTTGAGGGCTTCCGCCTCGATACCGGCGGCGGGGCCCACGTCACTCTCGGTGGCCCCAGTCTCGACCAGAGCCCGGTACTGCGCCGCCCCGATCTGCTGGTCAGCCTGCTGCGCTTCTGGCAGCACCACCCCAGCCTCTCCTACCTGTTCAGTGGGCCCTTCGTCGGCCCCACCAGTCAGTCGCCGCGGGTGGATGAGGGCCGCCACGACAGCCTCTACGAACTGGAGCTGGTCTTCGCCTGCCTGCCGCCGGGTGAGCCGGTGCCCGCCTGGCTGGTGGATCGGCTGCTGCGCAACCTGCTGATCGACACCAGCGGCAACACCCACCGGGCCGAGTTCTGCATCGACAAGCTCTTCCCGATCGAGAACCCGCGCCTGCAGATCGGGCTGCTGGAGCTGCGGGCGATCGCCATGCCCGAAACCGCCGAGCTGCGGCTGCTCCAGTGCCTGCTGATTCGCGCCTGCGTCGCCTGGTTCTGGCGTCAGCCCTACACCGAGCCGCTGCGCCCCCTGGGTACGGCCCTGCACGATCGCTACCTGCGGCCCTCGCTGCTGCGGGCGGACTTCGCAGCGGTCCTCGATGCCCTGGCCCAGGCGGGCTACCCCTTCGATCCGCAGTGGTTCGAGCCCTTCTTCACCCATCGCTTCCCCGAACTGGGGCGGGTGGACCTGAACGGCAGCGGTGGCGAACCCTTGACCCTGGTGCTGCTGCGGGCGATCGAACCCTGGCATGCCCTGGGCGAGAACAACGGCAGCAGCCGTCCGGTGGATGCCTCGATGGAGCGGATCGAAGTGGCGCTGGAGGGGGATGCGGCCCAGCGCTACGCCATCACGGTGAATGGCTATCAGCTGCCCCTCGATGGCGATCGCCCGCGGGTCGGGGCGGTGCGCTTCCGGGCCCGAACCCAGCCGGATATGTTCCATCCGACGCTGCTCAGCCAGAGCCCTCTGGAGGTGCGGCTGCTGGACCCGGAGGCCCAGCGGGACCTGGGTGGAGTCCGGTACTTCAGTGGCCAGCCTGAGGGCCAGCTCTACCCGGGCCTGCCAACGGATCAGGCGGAGGCAACCCGCCGCTGCCGCGAGCGCTTCCAGGCCCTGGGGGCGGGTGATTACCGGCCGGGAGAGAGGCTGCCCGTGAGCGGTGATCTGCCCGACAGCCTCGATCTGCGCTGGGCCGGGGTGCTGCCGAAGGCGGCGATACAATAGCGGGGTTAGCTTTTGCCCCGAACTGAACTGCCGGTATGACTGCTGCTGCGCCCGCGAAAACCGAGTACGAAGCGATCATCGGTCTCGAAACCCACGTGCAGCTCGGCACCGAGACCAAGATCTTCTCTCCGGCGGCCACCGCGTTCGGGGCCGACCCCAACACCCACATCGACCCGATCGTCTGCGGTCTGCCCGGTACCCTGCCGGTGCTTAACGAGAAGGTGCTCGAGTACTCGGTCAAGGCCGGTCTGGCCCTGAACTGCCAAATTGCGTCCTACAGCAAGTTCGACCGCAAGCAGTACTTCTACCCGGACCTGCCCAAGAACTATCAGATCTCCCAGTACGACCTGCCGATTGCCGAGCACGGCTGGATCGAGATCGAGGTGGCCGAGAAGGGCAAGGAGCCCTACACCAAGAAGATTGGTATCACCCGTCTGCACATGGAGGAGGATGCGGGCAAGCTGGTGCACGCCGGCTCCGACCGGCTGGCGGGCTCAACCCACTCTCTGGTGGACTACAACCGGGCCGGGATTCCCCTGGCGGAAATCGTTTCTGAACCTGACCTACGCACCGGCCGCGAAGCCGCCGAGTACGCCCAGGAACTGCGCCGGATCATGCGCTACCTCGGCGTCAGCGACGGCAATATGCAGGAGGGCTCCCTGCGCTGCGACGTCAACATCTCGATTCGACCCAAGGGCACCGAGGCCTTCGGCACCAAGGTCGAAATCAAGAACATGAACTCCTTCAACGCCATCCAGCGGGCGATTGAATACGAGATCGAGCGCCAGATCGAGTGCAAGGAAACCGGCGAGGAAATCGTCCAGGAGACGCGGCTCTGGGATGAGGCCACCCAGGTGACCAAGTCCATGCGCAAGAAGGAAGGCTCGAGCGACTACCGCTACTTCCCGGACCCCGACCTGGGGCCGATTGTGGTCAGCGAGGAGCAGAAGCAGGGCTGGCTGGGGCAACTGCCGGAACTGCCCGCTCAGAAGCGGCACCGCTATACCGAGGCCTACGGTCTGTCGGCCTACGATGCCCGGGTGCTGACGGATGAGAAGGCCAACGCTGACTATTTCGAGGCGACCGTGGCGGCTGGGGCCGATGCCAAGCAGGCGGCCAACTGGCTGATGGGCGACATCGCTGCCTACGTCAACGCCAACAAGATGACGGTTCAGGATCTGCCCCTCACCCCGGCCAATCTGGCGGAGCTGATCACCCTGATCGAGGACGGCACGATCAGCGGCAAGATCGCCAAGGAAATCCTGCCGGAGCTGCTGGAGAAGGGCGGTTCCGCGAAGGCGATTGTCGAGGCCAAGGGCCTGACCCAGATCTCTGATGCCGGGGCGATCGAAGCAATCATCGACGAGGTGATTGCCGCCCATCCGGCGGAGCTGGAGCAGTTCCGGGCCGGTAAGACCAAGCTGCAGGGCTTCTTCGTCGGTCAGATCATGAAGAAGACCGGCGGTCGCGTCGATCCCAAGCTGACCAACCAGATCCTCGCCCAGAAGCTGAAGGGTTAAGCCCGATGCGCGTCGTCTTCTTCGGGACGCCCCAGTTTGCGGTCCCGACCCTGGAGCGGTTGATCGCCACCCCCGGGTTCGAGGTGGTGGCCTGTGTCACCCAGCCGGATCGCAAGCGGGGGCGCGGCAGCCAGTTGCTGCCCTCGCCGGTGAAGCAGGTGGCGATCGCCGCCGGGATTCCCGTGCTGCAGCCGGAGCGGATCAAGCGGGATGAGGAGGTACTGGCGGCGCTCGAAGCCACTGCTGCCGATGCCTTCGTGGTCGTGGCCTACGGTCAGATCCTCTCCCAGCGCATTCTCGACATGCCGCGCCTGGGTTGCGTCAACGTGCACGGATCGCTGCTGCCCCGCTACCGGGGGGCGGCGCCGATTCAGTGGGCGATCGCCGACGGCGAGACCGAGACCGGCAACACGACCATGCTCATGGATGCGGGCATGGACACCGGTGCCATGCTGCTGCGTCAGACCACGCCTATCGACCCGCTGGAAACCAGCAGTGATCTGGCGGCCCGGCTCTCGGCCCAGGGTGCTGACCTGCTGATTGAGACCCTGCGCGGTCTGGAGACGGGGACCCTGACGCCGGAACCCCAGGAAGATGCGGCCGCCACCTACGCCCGGCTGCTGACCAAGGCGGATGCGCAGATCGACTGGACCGCTTCTGCCCAGGCCATCCATAACCGGATTCGGGCCTTTCACCCGGCCTGTGGGGCGGCCTTTCGGGGCGAACGCCTGAAGCTGCTGGGCACGGTGCCGGTGCAACCAGGGCTGCCCGCGCCCTACGACCCGCTCACCGAGGTGCCACTGGAACTCCCTGACGGGACTCCGGGGCAGATCGTGGCGATCGCCCGCAACCTCGGACCGCTGGTGCAGACCGGGGACGGGGTGCTGCTGCTGCGGGAGGTCCAGCCTTCCGGCAAGAAGGCGGGCAGTGGCTGGGACTGGGTGAACGGGGCTCGGGTAAGCGTCGGTGAACGGCTGGAAGCCCTGCCCGACTGAGACACGGATTAGATGTCCTGGAGCTGCACCCGGGCGCTGCCCTGGCTGGGGATGCCCAGACGGCGGGCAGCTTCGTAGGAGAGGTCAATGGACTCGCAGGCGCAGCGATCGGTGATCGGGATCGTCAGACTGCGGCCCTGATGGCTGACCCGCACGCGGCTGCCGCAGGGTAGCCAGGGGTGAGCGGCACTGACCTTGTAGTCGCTGTAGGTGGTGCCGCAGGCGGTGGGGCGGCCGTTGAACCACTCATGGTAGACCGTGGCCGTGACGGGACGTGCCTGGACCGGTTCGGCCCAGACGGTAGTGACGGCCAGGACCGTCAGAATTCGATGAAGCATTCGCGGTTGGGGATCAGGGCAGCGACCCGTCGGGTCGGGGAAGGTCCGCTGGGACCGGTCATCCTGTCAGGAAAAGCCAACAGTTTCCCCATTCGACCATGCCGCTGAGGGGCGGCACCATCCGCCAGATGGCGGAGCCGATCTCCGGGGCGGATAGCTTATTTGCGGGGTTGGGTTGCCGGAGGTTGCTCCAGACTGGTGCCCTGCATCAGAGCACTGATCTCGTCGAGATTGAGGGCGACGCCCAGCAGGGCGACCACGGCGACGACGCCAAGCAGAATCAGTCGATGGGGCTGCTGGGGCATGGGGTCAGTCCTGGCTCACAGTCACTGATTCCAGTGTCGGTGCTTCCGGGGGTGCTGCCAATGGGGCAGCGGCTGTGCGATCGCCGCTGCTCAGGTCCACAGCCCGCTCCCGCCAGTCCGACTTGGGAATCAGACGTCCCTGCTCATCCCGCTCGAACAGCTCCGCATCGAGCAGCTGACGCACCAGTTTCTCGGCACCCCGGCTGGAGAGCGGCAGGATGCCGGTGCGCCGCAGATCGCCGATGCCTCGGTTGAGGGCGGCATAGCGCAGCGTCGGCTGGTTGGCGGTCAGTTGCTCAATCAGCCCGAAGACCTGCTCCCATTGCTCGGGACTGAGGAAGGAGCGGGTGGGGAGGGGCAGCGGCGCCGGGTCGCTGCCCGCCAGGTAGAGCAGGGTCTGGCCGTCCACTTCGAGACTGCGCACGGCTTCCAGGCGGCAGGCGTCGAGGGCGAAGCGGGAGAACTGGCCGTAGCCGCTGCGGCCATCCAGGCGCAGCAGGCTGCGGCAGCCGCGGTAGCGGCCACCCGCTTCGCGCATCAGTTCGTCCAGGCGGGAAAATCCGGTGGGAATGCCGCGGCTGCGGGCGGTGGCGATCGCCTGGCGCAGCAACCCCACGGCTTCCGAGAAGCCGAGGCGATCGCCGTTCTCCGGGGCCAGCTCCAGGTAGCTATGCCCCTGGGTGGGCCAGAGCCGCAGGTGCCCTTCGGTTTCGAGATCGTGTAGCCAGTTACCGAGGGAGCCGTAGGGGGTGCCGTTGCGGTCGAGCAGGGACTGCGGGCCGCCGTAGTGGCGACGGCCGCCCTTGACCAGGGCCTCCTCCAGCTCCTCCAGACTGGGAAGGCCGCCGTGCTGGAGCATCCGGGCGACGGCGTCGGCCAGTAGACGCCGGGAGGCCTCGAAGCTGATCGTCGGCTCCTCGTCGTCGCGGGGGGTGGCGATCGCCCGGCCCGGGTGCAGTACGGCGCCCAGCTCAATCGCCTCATCGGCACTGCGCCGCAGTTCCTCGCTCACCTCCAGTCCCAGCACCACCACCCGCCGCCCCAGGGCGCGCAGGGCGTGGATCAGGGCGACGAAGTCCTTGTCGGCGGTGAAGATTACGAAGGTATGCAGATCCGGCTGGCGGTGGGCCAGATCGAGGCAGTCGACCACGAGTTTCACATCGACGCTGTTGCGCTTGCCCAGGGAGACCTGGACCTGCTCATAGCCCGCCCCGAAGAACAGCCGGTTCAGGCTGGTGCCGGTGTTGTTCCAGTTGGCGTAGACCCGGCGCAGGCGGGGCTGGCCGAAACGGGCAATCTCGCCTTCCAGGCGGGTGAGCTGATCCCGAGCGGTGGGAGCATCCGGCAGGTTGACGTTCTCGAAATCCCAGAAGAGGGCCGTGCCGGGCACGGTGCCCTCGGCGGTGGTGGATGGCTCCGAGGGTTGATGGCGCTGCCGCTGGCGATCGCCTAGCAGC
>CAWUMD010000141.1:0-6501 GCA_963923365.1 uncultured bacterium | reverse complement strand
CGCACCAGACCTGTGAACATGGCGATCGCCCGAATCCGTTGCCTTCCCATTCTGCGGTCTGGCAGGGGCCTGTCAGACCGCGGGATCAGGCGGACATAATAGGCGGGATGGCCCAGTTGCCGGAGACCCAGCCGTGATTGAGATGAAGGTGACCGGGATTGCCCTGGAAGCAGCCAGTCGCAGTCCGATCGTGCTGCTGCGGGATGGGGCGGAGCGGCGGGCGCTGCCGATCTGGATCAGCCAGGATCAGGCCCGGGCTATCCTGGCGCTGCTGGAGGGACAGCAGCCGGTGCGGCCCCTCACCCACGATCTGATGGCCACCAGTCTGGAGGCCTGGGAGGTCGGGCTCGACCGGGTGCTCATCCATACGCTCAAGGACGGCACCTTCTTTGCCTGCATCAAGCTGCGTCAGGGTGACCGGGAGCAGGAACTGGATGCCCGCCCCAGCGATGCGATCGCCCTGGCCCTGCGCATGGAGGCTCCGATCTGGGTGGCGGAGGAAGTGATGGCTGAGGCCTCGATTCCGGTGGATATGGCCGCAGACGAAGCTGAGCGGCGTGCCTTCCGGGAGTTTCTCTCGGACATCAATCCGGCGGATCTGATCCAGCGCCACCGTCCCGATGCAGGCGGGAACTGAGCGGCCCATGCACTACCGCCGCTTCGGTCGCACCGGCTGGTCGATCTCGGTGTTCTCCCTGGGGCTGATGCGCTGTCTGGCCAATCCGGCTCAGCTGCGGGAGACCCTGGCCGCCGCCCTGGCGGCTGGGGTCAATCATCTGGAGACCGCCAAGGCCTACGGGGAGAGCGAACGCTACCTGGGCAGTGCCCTGCAGCAGTTGGGGGTGGATCCGGGCGATCTGCGGATCACCAGTAAGCTGGTGCCGACGGCGGACGGGGCGGCCTTCCGGCGGGAGATCGAGGCCTGTCTGGACCGTCTGGGCCTGGTGCGCTTGGACGGGCTGGCGATCCACGGCATCAACACCCCTGCCCATCTGGCCCAGACCCTGGCCCCCGGCGGCTGTCTGGAGGCGGCGGAACAGGCTCGGGCCGATGGCCTGGTGGGCGAGATCGGTTTCTCCACCCACGGGGATCTGGAGCTGGTGCAGCGGGCGATCGCCACGGACCGATTCGCCTTTGTCAACCTGCACTACTACTACTTCAATCCCCGCCTCGCCCCGGCGGTGGCGGTGGCGGCCGAACGGGATATGGGGGTGTTCATCATCTCCCCGGCGGATAAGGGCGGGCTGCTCTACCGGCCCTCGGAGCAGCTGCGCGAGGACTGTGCCCCCTTCGACCCCCTGGGACTCACCTACCGCTGGCTGCTGAGTGATCCCCGAATCACGACCCTGAGCATGGGCCCGGCCAACCCGGAAGAACTGAAGGCTCCCCTGGCCTGGGCGGAGGCGACCGGTCCCCTGACACCGGAGGAGTCCGCCACTCTGGCACAGCTGGGGGCAGTGCGGGCCGAGCGTCTGGGGGCTGATGCCTGCAGCCAGTGTTTTGCCTGTCTGCCCTGTCCCGAGGAGATCCGCATTCCCGAGGTGCTGCGGCTGCGAAATCTGGCGATGGGCCATGGCATGACCGAGTACGGTCAGTACCGCTACCGGATGTTCGAGAACGCCGGTCACTGGTTCCCTGGGCGGCGCGGCGATCGCTGTACCGACTGCGGTGACTGCCTGCCTCGTTGCCCCGAACAGCTGGCCATCCCCAGCCTGCTGCGGGATGCCCATGAACGGCTGCGGGGTCCCTCCCGGCGACGCCTCTGGGAGGACTGACCATGGCAACCCCACTGCTGCCCCCCCCGACCCAGCTGGTGCAGGCGATCGTCTGTCGCAACGGGGTGCCGGACCTGCCGCCGGGGGCCAGTTACGACAGTCGCCAGATCTGCCCCGACCAGACGATGCTCCCCAGCCTCTGGCTGACCCAGAAGCTGGCACCGGAGAAGCTGATCAGCCGCTGGCTGACGATTCTGCCGGATGGCGATCGTCCCGGGCGGATCGAGCTGGTGGTGGATGCCCAGCGCTGGAACCAGCTGGGCTATCTGGAGCGCTACGCCCTGATCGAGCAGTTCGGCCGCACGGCTGCCCAGGCGGGGTATGACCTGCGTTTGTTCAACCGTTTCAGTCAGGCGTTGGGCAGCTATCGCTGTCGGCCCCCGGAGCCGGGGCAGGATCAGCCCCGTTGCCGCCTCCGGCTGGAGGGCAGTGCCCGGGTGCCTTAGACCGAGAGCTGGCGGCGGCGCATCTTCTCCCAGAGGCCCTGGTAGAGGGACTGGCTGTGGCGGTCCAGCGGCAGAATGAACTCGCTGTGGGCCAGGGTGTGGGCGGGGGGAATCACCCCAGGGGCCAGCCCCTCGCCCTGCCAGCGACCATCGGAGCTGACCAGTGCCGGTGAGGCGGCCTCCGTGATGCGGCCGAACTGAGGGGCGATCGCCGCCGACCAGCCGAAACCGATCCAGTCGTGACTGGCCTCGCTCCAGGGGGCGGCCTTGGGGCGGACCCAGCAGTCCTGCCAGAGGCTGGTCCCGGTCTCGGGGTAGAAGAAGTCCACTTCAGGGTTGCGCTGGCGCAACTGCAGCCCGTCGGTGGAACTGCATAGGGTTACCCAGACATCGCCCTGCTGCAGGGCCGCCAGACTGTCCGCCGTACTGTAGAACCGCACCTGCTTCTGCAGCTGGGCCAGGGCCAGGGGTAGGTCCCGCACGGGGGTCGGGTCGGGGGTGTTGTAGGAGTGCCCCAGTTCCTTGAGGGTGAGACCGATGACCTCGCGGGCATCGTCCGGTAGGGCCAGCCGCTGGGTCAGCGCCGGTTCCCAGAGCAGACCCCAGTCGCGGCGGCTGAGCTTGGCGGTCTGCAGTTCCGCCTTGCGGTAGGCGACCACGGTGGCTCCCCAGCGGTAGGGTGCTCCCCAGATCTGCCCCCGGGGGTTGGGTAGCCCCTCGGCATCACAGATCAGCCCCTGGCGCCAGGCGCCGGGTAATCGCTCCCAGCCGTGCAGCGGTGCGGGCAGCGGGGCAATCAGCTGGCGGTGGATGGCGGTGGACAGCCAGCGATCGCCCAGACTGACCAGGCCTTCCCGGGGGGGCTGGTCCCGCAGGCGGACGAACAGATCGGCGGGGGTGGCCAGCAGTTCCTGGCGGATTGCAGTGGTGGAGTAGCGGTTCTCGAAGGCCCGGGGCAGTCCCGGTGGCAGGGCCCCCCGCAGCCCGAGCAGATTCAGGCTGGAACGGCGATCGCAGCCCGTTAGACCCAGGGCAGCTCCGGCACTCAGGCTGGCCCCGAGACCGAGAAAGTTCCGTCGACTCAGACTCACGTTTGCTTCTCCTGTTGCCGATCCAGCAGGGCTTCCACCCGTTCCCGGAAGTCTTGGGCCGACCAGCCCCGGGCAGCGGCACGGATGGCGGCGGCTCCGGCGGCCACCCCCTCCTTGACGAAGCCCTGCTCGTAGGCCCGCAGCACCGTGTAGCGGCTGGGGGCGAAGTCGATGTCGGCCACCAGCAGCGGCGGCACCTGCCCCAGGGCAGCCCCGATGGCGCGGGTCAGCCCCAGGGTATCGCCGCTGGGATCATCGGCCACCCAGCCGGTGGTGCCGACGGCGATCGCGGTGGGGTCCCAGTCGAGCTGGCGGTGGCGGGCGATCGCCTGCATCAGGGCCTGCACCGCCAGCATCTGGGTACCCCCACCCAGGAGCACTCCGACGCCGTGGCGACTGGCGGCCAGGGCCAGACCGGCCACCACCGGCTGCATCGGATCGCCGATGGCGGCCACCCAGTCCAGCGGGTCGGTAGCATTCCGCACCCGGGCCCGGGCCAGCCCCTGGTGCACCAGCTGCCGTTTCCGGTCGTGGTTGCAGACCGGGAAGCTGCTGTTCACCCGCCCGTCCGCTTCGACCCCGAGGGCCAGCAGCAGGGCCAGGGCGGTGGTCGTGCCGCCGACCACGCATTCGCCGACGGTAACGGTGGTCTGCCCCCGCAGGGCCGTTCCCAGTTCCCAGCCACGCTGGTACAGAGCTTCGACGCCGGAGCGGGTCAGGGCCTCGCCGCTGCCCAGACAGCGGGCGGCCTCGCCCCCCAGATCCCGACAGGGCACTGAGGGCCGTTCCCGCAGGCCCGCATTGACGATCTCCAGGGGCAGGGGCAGCCCTTCGAGCACCGCGCGGGTGAGGAAGACCGGCGAGGCTCCGGCGGTCAGGGGAGGAAGAGCAAAGGTGGGCTGCTCCTGGGGGCCGAGGCTGAGGAATTCCGCATCGGCCAGGGCAGTGCGGCGACGGTCGGCGGGGGTCGCTCCGGCGGCGGAGATGCCTTCCTGCAGACCGGTGTCGGTGAACCCCAGCACCAGCATCAGGGGGCCAGCACTCGCGCCGTAGCGGTCCAGCCAGGCGGTGGCAGCGGGGCGATCGCCCAGGGCCCGCACCCGCATCGGGGCCTCAGGAGCCATAGACATCGAGAATGCGGCGAACCCAGCCCGGCGCCGGGCTGGGCTGACTGCCCAGACGGGGCAGCAGCACGCTGGCCACCAGATGGACGACGAACAGATAGCAGAGGGCGCTGATCAGCACCAGGACACAGGCGATCGCCTCCACCCAGCTCAGCTGCACCGACCAGAACAGGCCCAGCAGACCACTGATCCAGTCGAGACCGTTGACGATCTGGTTGTTCAGGTAGATCCAGAGGTCTTCGCCCAGCAGCAGACTCAGCACCGCCAGCCGGAAGAAGAACCCGGCGAAGTCGATCAGACTGCCGACCAGGATGACCGGTAACCAGGGCAGCTGCCGCCGCCAGCAGTGGCCCAGGTAGAGGCTGAGGACGCCGATGGGCATCAGGAACAGCACTCCCCGGGTGGGGCCCATCAGCACTGCCAGCAGCAGCGCGGCCACCAGTGTCCCCATCAGGGCCGAGCGACGGCCCCAGCGCAGGTAGAGCAGGGCGATGGGCAGCGGAAAGAAGACCCGCAGCACCGGCCCGAGCGGGAAGTAGTAGTTGATCAGCCAGACCAGGGCGGCGGTGCTGGCCAGGAATGCGGTTTCCACCAGAGGCAGCGGGCCCGGTCGCCGGGGCTGCACCGCTTCGGCCTCCGGCTCGATCGGCAGGGCAGCGGCGGGGGAGGGGTCGGCATCGACCCAGTTGTCCCAGTCCGGTGGGGAAGCGGATTCCGGCGGCTGCTCGGGCATGGGGGCGATCGCGCGGCACAGTTCACTATACGCCGCCCCCGGTGGGAGGCTGTCGGTCAATGCTCTGGAATCACCGGTTCGGGAACCCGTACTGACAAGTGATTGAACTGCGGGAGTGGCCCTCAGTAGATTGGCGATGGTGATGCGAAGCCAGGTTGGGCTCGTATCTGACCGTTCTGGAAAGAATCTCCCAAGCGAGCAAGTCTGGAGACTGTTATGGCAGCTGTATCTCTGAGCGTTTCTACCGTGAAGCCCCTGGGCGATCGCGTGTTTGTCAAGGTCAGCGAAGCTGAAGAAAAGACCGCTGGCGGCATCTTCCTGCCCGACAACGCCAAGGAAAAGCCCCAGGTCGGCGAAATCGTCGCCGTCGGCCCCGGTAAGCGCAACGATGACGGTAGCCGTCAGGAACCCGAAGTCAAAATCGGTGACAAGGTTCTCTATTCCAAGTACGCCGGTACCGACGTCAAAGTCGGTGGTGATGACTTCGTTCTGCTCTCCGAAAAGGACATCCTGGCTGTTGTCGGCTAGGCCCTAATTCCGTCCTCGGAAAGTCTCTGTTCCCTGCCTAGAAGAGTAGAAGCTGGAATCATGGCAAAGCGCATTATCTACAACGAAAACGCCCGTCGTGCCCTGGAAAAGGGTATGGACATCCTGGCGGAATCCGTTGCGGTCACCCTCGGTCCCAAGGGCCGTAACGTGGTGCTCGAGAAGAAGTTCGGTGCTCCTCAGATCATCAATGACGGTGTCACCATCGCCAAGGAGATCGAACTCGAGGATCACGTCGAAAACACGGGTGTGGCCCTGATCCGTCAGGCCGCCTCCAAGACCAACGATGCAGCGGGCGACGGCACCACCACCGCCACCGTTCTGGCCCACGCCATGGTCAAGGAAGGCCTGCGTAACGTTGCCGCCGGTGCCAATGCCATCCTGCTGAAGCGCGGTATCGACAAGGCCACCGCGTTCCTGGTTGACCAGATCAAGGCTCACGCCAAGCCGGTCGAGGACAGCAAGTCCATCGCCCAGGTCGGTGCCATCTCCGCTGGTAACGATCTTGAAGTCGGCCAGATGATTGCCGATGCCATGGACAAGGTCGGCAAGGAAGGTGTCATCTCCCTGGAAGAAGGGAAGTCGATGACGACCGAGCTGGAAATCACCGAAGGGATGCGCTTCGACAAGGGCTACATCTCTCCCTACTTTGCCACTGACACCGAGCGGATGGAAGCGGTTCTGGAAGAGCCCTACATCCTGCTGACCGACAAGAAGATCGGTCTGGTGCAGGACCTGGTGCCTGTCTCTTATACACATCTGACGCTGCCGACGATACTCCTTGTG
>CAWUMD010000140.1:0-6507 GCA_963923365.1 uncultured bacterium | reverse complement strand
CGATTGATCAACCGCTCCCAGCGGTAGAGCAGCAGAATCACCAGCAGGACACCCGCTCGCCGATGACCGCGATCGCCTACTTCCCGCCGGGGGATGCCCGTCGTCTGCGCCCGGGCATGACCACCGAGATCGTCCCCGACTGGGGCGAACGGCCCCGCTTCGGCGGCATCGTCGGCCGGGTCGACCACATCGCCACCCTGCCCGCCACCGCTGAGGACATCCAACGCACCATCGGCAACCCGGACCTGGCTCAGGCCCTGGTCAAGGGCGGACCGGTGGTCCGCACCAGCCTCACCCTGGATCGCGATCCCAACTCCCGGGATGGCTACCGCTGGACCCTCTCCCAGGGCAGCCCCATCTTCCCGATCCGCGATGGGCTGACCCTGACCAGTCACGCCTACGTGGAGTGGCGATCGCCCCTCAGCTACCTGGTGCCGGGACTGCGCCAGCTCACCGGCGTCTACCGCACCCTCAGTCAGGAGAATCAGCGTTGAACCGTCATCCCTGGAAGCAGGAACTGCCCTGGCTGGCCGCCGAAGCGGCGATCCTGGCCATTCTGCTGGTCTCGAACCCACCCGCGGTCTGGTTCTGGTTTTCCCTGCTGGTGATTCTGCTGCTCTACCGCTGGGAGCGGTTGATCAATCGCTGAGGTTACGCGGCCAGCTCTGATGCAGCACCTGAATCGCCATCCCCAGCTGCCGCAGCGCCACCAGCCGCCGGGCCGTGTTGCGCAGCTGCAGGTCACTGCCCAGCACGCTGGGGGTGCGCATCAGGTCCGCTTCCAGCCGGTCCAGCTCCGCCAGGGCTGACTCCAGCGGCTCCAGGGCCGCCGCCGCCGGGGGGCGGGGCATCCGTTGGGCGGCGCCCTGCAGCCAGTCCGCAACCGCGTTCAGCAGCCCCTGCTGGGCCCGCTGCAGCACCCGCAGGGGGGACCCGGCCGCGTAGACGCTGGGGGGCAGGCGGTTGAGGGTCCGCAGCGCCGCGATCACGATGCTCGTCTGCTCCTCCAGACACTGCCAGAACTCCTGAATCAGCCGCCCGCTCAGATCCCGGGTGAACTCCAACCGGGCCACCCGGCGCAGGGCACTGATCTGATTGCGGCGGGCGATCGCCGCCGACAGGGGCAGGACCAGCGGTACCGGCCGGAGAACCGGGGTGGAGCTGTCCAGCAGCGGCCGCAGCTGGTCCGCCAGTTGCCGGGTCATGGTCGCCAGACTCTGCAGGACCTGGATCTGCAGGCTGCGCTGCTGATCCAGGCTGCGGGAGGGCCAGAAGCAGCGCACGAACACCAGCGTCAGCATCAAGCCCACGGTGGTCATCACCACCCGATGGGGCAACCAGTTGACCCAGTCCAGCCGGTGGCTGGTGAGGCCGATGGCGTAGATGGTGCCCGCCACCTTGTAGCCGCTGCTGAGGCCGCAGAGGTATCCCAGCAGCCAGATGGCGCCCATGCCGATCGGGGCCTGGAATTCCAGGGGCAGATCCAGGGTGGTGCGCACCAGCAGGTAGACCACCGCCCCCAGCAGGGTGCCGTAGAAGCGTTCGCGACTGGCCTGGAAGGTCCCGCCGTAGGTGCCCGAGAGCAGCAGCAGCGCCGACAGAGGTGCGTAGTAGAAGCCTTCGGGCTGCCCCAGCACCAGCATCAGCCCGGCAATCAGGGCGATCGCCACGCTCAGGCGCAGGTCGAGCTGCAGAGGGGTCATGGCGCCGCCCCCACCGGGCGCACCAGCAACCGGGCCACATCCCCCAGGCGCTGCAGTTCGTCCTCCAGGGCCAACCGAATCAGGTCGCGGCTGTCCCGGGCCTCGCCCACCGGGCGGGGCGGACGGGGCACCACCCTGCCCTGAAGCCGCTGCTGACCCTGGGCCGCCAGGGCCAGCAACTGCCGGGACATCCCATCCGGCGGAGCAGGCAACGGACCGAGCAGCTGGGCCAGACGACTGGACTGGTTGCCGTGGTGCACCAGTCGCTCGAGCAGCAGACGCTGGCGGCGGGGCACCCCCGGCTGGCGCAGGCCGGGTTCCATCAGGGTCACCGCCAGGGGGCGCAGCTCCAGGGGCGGCGCGATCGCCCCACCGCGCAACTGCTCCTGCAGGGCCCCCAGCCAGATCACAATCCGTTCCCGCAACCGCCCGTCCAGCTGCTGCAGCCGCAGTCGCCCATCCTGAAACCAGAACAGGCGACTGGCCAGCAGCACCGCCAGCACCCCCAGCAGGGTATCGAGAGCCCGATTGAAGACGTAGAGCCAGTTGGCACTGCGGTAGGGGTCAATCAGCATCAGCATAATCGTCAGGGTGCAGGCAACGTTGGCCCCAGCCCGCAACCCGGCCCAGCTCAACAGCCGCAGACTGGAGAACATCGCCAGGCCGATGCCGAGCGGCCCCAGGTCCAGGGGCACCAGCAGGGCAGCGACCACACCCCCGATCACCGTCCCCCCCATCCGGGCCTGGGCGGCCGCCTGGGTGGCGGCATGGTCATCCTCAATGCAGAGCACCACCCCCAGCAGGGTGTACCAGACGAACTCCACCCGACCGGTGAGGACACTGATGCCCGTGGCCAGGAAGGTGGCGATCGCCGTGCGCCCCGCCTGACGCCAGACCCCCGCCGGAATCCGCCGCCCGATCATCGCCCGTCGCCTCCGGTGCGATCACCGCTCTGGTTGATCGCCTGCTCCAGCCGACTCAGGGCCAGGTTGTAGCCAATCACCGACTCCACCAGCCGGGCTTCCGCCTGGGTCAGGTCGCGCTGATCAATCAGCAGGTCGGTTTCGGTGTTGATCCCGGCCTGATAACGCAGTCGACCGTAGCGGAACGCCAGCTTGGCTCGCGCCACCGCCTGCTGATCCGCGTCCACCCGGGCCCGACTGGACTGGAGATCGAAGA
Organism: uncultured bacterium; assembly: GCA_963923365.1. Classification (GTDB taxonomy): domain Bacteria; phylum Cyanobacteriota; class Cyanobacteriia; order Synechococcales; family Synechococcaceae; genus CAWUMD01. The sequence goes on along the minus strand of CAWUMD010000140.1, from coordinate 3,625 downwards.
AGGCCCGCTCCACCTGATTGCGGATGCGATTACGCAGCTGCACCAGCCCTTCGCGTTCGATCTGGGCCTGCAGTTCCAGAGCTTCGCCCTCCGCCGCCGCCGCACCCCCGTCGTAGAAGGGGAAGTTGAGCACCAGTCCGAGGGCGAAATTGTAGTTGCTGCTGGTCTGGGCATTCACCGGCACCGGGCCGACGAACCCACCGGCGTAGGTCTGGGTCTGCAGGGTGCTGCTGGGACCGTAGGCCCCCTGGAGATTGAGAGAGGGCAGCACCCGTCCCCGGGCCGCCGCCGCCTGATTGAGGCGAATCTGCTCGCTCAGCTGCACCGCCTGCAGTTCCGGTCGGTTGGCGTAGGCCCGGACGATACTCTCCGCCAGACTGAGGCGCCAGGGGCGGGCCAGGGATGCGGACCCGGCACTGATCAGCGTCACATCTGCAGGCACATTCAGCACCTCCGCCAGATCCCGGCGGGCCTTGTCCTGATCGGCGATCGCCTCCACCAGCGAGTCCCGATCCTGGGCGTTCTGCACCTGCTGCTTGAGCACGTCGTAGCGGGTGCCCAGCCCCCGCCGCTTCAGGGCCTGGTTATCGATCAGGACCTGCAGGCTGGCCTCGACGGTGATCAGGGCCACCCGCACCCGCTGATCCGCCCGCTGCAGCCCGTAGTAGGCCTGGGCCACCTGCAGCTGCAGATCATTCCACTCCCGGGCGTAGTCGAGTTCCGAGCGGCTGAGCTGATCGACGGCGGCGGCATACTCGGCACCGCGCTGGAAGTCGAACACGGTGTAGTTGAGGGCGATCGCTGCCGAGACGGTACTGCTGCCCTGGGTGAGAAACGCCTGGGTCCCGGTGGTCACGGCCAGGGGACTGGCCAGCCCGTTGCCCTCGGTGATCGTCGTCGCGGATCCCTGCTGGCTGTAGCTGAGGGCACCCTGAAGGCCGACGCTGGGCAGGAAACGGGCAAAGCTGCGCCGCAGTTCGGCCTGGCGCTGACGGATCGCCAGCCGCCGGATCCGCAGGCCGGGGTTGTTCTGCTCGGCCACGGTATAGGCCTGGCCCAGGCTCAGGGGAATCGTGCGGGCGATCGCCACCTGCTCGGCTCGGGTGGCCAGGGTGGGGGTGTCAGGGTCCACCCGCAGCGTCTGCAGCAGTTGCACCGGGTCCACCGGCGTGGGGGCCGGCTGGTTCAGAGCCGGGGTAGGTGGTAGCTGCAGCGCCGGCAGCCGGGGCTCGGTGAGGGTGCGATCGCGCTCGATCGTCTGCAGATAGCGCCGCAGTGCCTCCGGTTTCAGTTCCGGCAGCCGCAGCAACGAATCCGCAGGATCCGGTCGCGCATCTGCCGGGAGCAGCCTGGGGGCTGCCGCCAGGGGCGCAGCTCCGAGGCTGAGCGTGGCGATCACCAGTACTCCCAGCCATTGGTCTGGCTTCGCTCCCCTCACAACACCTCGGCGACTCAGCACAAGGGATTGTAGGACTTCGGCGGTACGGATCAGGCTCCCAACGGCCGGTAGACCCGGTAGTTGAGGTTGGGGAAGATGTTGTCGATCGCTTCCACCTTCTCCAGCCAGCCGCTGTCGATCTTGCCCTCGAGGATCTCCTGGTAAAGGCGCTCGAACCGCTGCAGGTGGCTGCGGGTGCGGCGCACCGCGTAGGGCACCATCGTGCCGGTGCGCATGATGAAGGCCCAGTCGGAGGACTGTGCCAGCAGCAGTTCCCGGGCCGCTTGGTTGAGGGCCCGCCACTCCAGTTCATCCAGCGGTTCCCGCCGGGCCAGTTCAATCATCCGCTCGGCCGCCTTGTGCAGGTAGGGATAGCACCAGGCATTGGTGTCATTGAGCCAGTACTCGTGGAAGCCCTTGTACCCCCAGCTGGACTGACTGGGCCGCGCCACCTGCTGGGTGGGGTTGGCCTGCAGATATCCCGCCAGGTGGGTCATCTCGTAGATATCCTGGTCGTACCAGGTCTTGCGGAACAGGAAATCGAGGAACCAGGGACCCTCGTACCACCAGTGACCGAACAGCTCCGCATCGTAGGGCGAGAGCACAATCGGCGGGCGCCCCATCACCCCGTGCAGATGCTCGATCTGCTGCTGGCGGTTGAACATGAAGTTGCTGGCGTGCTCTGCCGCCTTCTCCCGGGCCCAGTAGGGGTCGTAGAGGCCCTTGTCCTGCAGCCCCAGACCGCGCCCGGTGATCTTGTGGTACTTGATACCGGTGTTCTTGCGCTGCCCATTGGGCATGATGTAGGGCTTGATGTACTCGTACTCGGCCTCCCAGCCCAGGTCCTTGTAGAACTCGCGGTACTCCGCTGCCCCCGGGTACCCCACCTCCGAGGACCAGACCTGCTGGGAGCTTTCGTGGTCCCGCCCGAAGGCCGCCACACCGCTCTCGGTGAAGATCGGCGCGTAGGCGCCGAAGCGGGGTCGCGGCCGGGCGTAGAGCAGCCCGTGGCCGTCCATGATGAAGTAGCGCAGGCCGACATCGGCAACCATCCGATCCAGGCCTTCGTAGTAGGCACACTCGGGCAGCCAGATACCCTTGGGATCGCGTCCGAAGTTCTCCCGATAGCTGTCACAGGCCACCTGCAGCTGAGCCCAGACCGCTTCCGGGTACTGGCGCATCAGGGGCAGGTAGCCGTGGGTGGCCCCGCAGGTGATGATGTCGAGGTTGCCGCTGTCCTGGAAGCCCTTGAAGGCCCCCACCAGATCCCGGCCGTAGCGCTCCCAGGTGGTGCGGGTGTTGAGGAACTCCTGAACGTAGTACTCGGCCAGGTAGCGCAGGTGACCGTCGTGGCGGTTGCGATCGATCTCCTTCTCCGCCAGTTCGATCAGGAGATTGAGGTGGCTGAGGTAGCGTTCCTGCAGCAGCGGATCCCGCAGCATCGACACCAGCGGCGGGGTCATGCTCATGGTCAGTTTGAAGTCGACCCCGTCGCGCTTCAGGCCCTCGAAAGCGTGCAGCAGGGGGATGTAGGTCTCGGTGATAGCTTCGAACAGCCATTCCTCTTCGAGCACATAGTCACTTTCGGGGTGCCGCACGAAGGGTAGGTGGGCGTGGAGGACGAGCGCGAGGTAGCCGAGAGCCATGGGCACGAATTCCGATGGGGCATGCCTGGGACCCCCGGGATCAGTTGGGGATCGCAGCCAGTTGCAGCCAGTGTAGAGCAGCGATCCCGCCCCAACGGTGTCAGGGCTGACCATTTCCCGTTGCTTGGGGAATACCACGGGGCACGCTGTCAGCAACGAATCCCGACAGCGGGCACTATGTCACCCCCAGACTTTCTCAACCAGGCCCGGGAGGGCGATGCCGGGGCGATCGCGGCCTATCTGGCCCGGGTGCTGACGCCACGGGGCCTGCGGGTGAAGGTCGCCCGGCAGCAGGGGCAGCTGCACATCGCGCTGACGGCGGAGACGGAGCTCGACCCGGAACCCTGGAGCCGGTTTGTGGCCCGGGCACTGCACAGTCTTCAGGTGCCCAGCCAGCCCACCTGGGTCTACGGCTGTCACCCCCAGCAACCCCAACCGATCTGGAGCCGGGAACTGGAGCCGGAGGCGGCTGACCCAAGCCCGACACCCACGAGCCTGTCTCTTATACACATCTGACGCTGCCGACGATACTCCTTGTGTA
>CAWUMD010000139.1:0-6665 GCA_963923365.1 uncultured bacterium | reverse complement strand
GGGATCCACCACAAACAGCCCGTCGCCAGAGCGCTCGAAGATGCTGCTGTAGAGCTTCTCCCGGGTCAGCTGCTGTTCGCGCTCGCTCCAGAGCTCGCGGATGTCACGGGCAATGCCGAAGCTGCCCACCAGTTCCCCCTGGTGGTAGAGCGGTCCTTTGACCACCAGCAGGGGCAGGGGTGTTCCGTCGGTCTCCAGCCATTCGAGCAGGGTGCAGGGCCTGCGGTTCTCCAGCACCTGCAGATCGTCCCGGCGCAGCGTCCTGGCGATCTCGGTTGGCCAGAAGTCCTCTGGCTGCTGACCGATCAGGCTTTCCGGCGGGCGTTGCAGCAGATCCGCGTAGGCCCGGTTCACCCACTGGTAGCGGCCCATCAGGTCCTTGGCGAACATGATGTCCGTCGTGGCGTCCAGAACCATCTGCTGCCAGTGGTCCTGGGAGAGGGCAGTCGGGAGAATCGGCTCGGGTGGCACAGACGGGGAAGACATCATCCTGTCGGCAGGTCAGCCACGAACGCTACGACAGTCAACAGAATCCAATACTGAGTTGGACCGGGCAAGCCTGGCGCACTATTCGCATGACTCCTGGATGGTTCCCATTGCCCCCCTGTTTCTGCGAGGGCGATCGCCCCGCCGACGGGTCAGTCCGGGTTGTGGTGCCCACGCTCCTCTATCGTTCTGCAGCCGGAAGACAGGCGGATCTACACCGGCAGGTGGGTGTTACTGCTGCTGCTTTTGCGGTCACCTCAGGAACACCACTGACATCGCTCCTCTTGTGATGCCATTTCCCTGGCAGCGATCAGCGCTCCCGGTACCTGTGCCAAGCTACGAATATCCGACCGCTCCTGATACTGCCGTGAACGCTCTGCCTGACAAAGTCCGCCCGCCCGAAGGCAAGGTCAGCCTGGGACGGATGCTGGAAATCCACAAGGCACTCTGGCTGCCGGTTTCCCTGGGCTGCATTGCGATCACCGGCAATGGCTCCATGCGCGCCTGGCTGATGGCAGCCCTGTTCGGTGGTTACGGGATCCTCTGGGTGCTCAAGTCCTATACCTTCTTCGACCGCAGCTTCTACAACAGCCCCGACTACCAGTTCAGCCGGCCCGGGATCATCGCCAACTTCCTGCTGATCTCGATCTACTTCCTGTATCCCATCGTGGCGGTCCTCAACACCGCCCCCCTGGCACCGCCCCTGATGGCCCTGGGCGTGCTGCTGTTCCTGCTGGGGGGCTTCTTCCACTACGCCGGGGATGCCCAGAAGTTCTACAGCCTGGCGTTCCGGCCGGGCGTACTGGTGACCGAGGGCCTGTTCCGCTGGGTTCGACACCCCTCCTACCTAGGCGAACTGGCGATGTGGCTGGGCCTGACGGTGATTGCCGGTCCCACCTGGTGGCTGGCCTGGGCCCCGGTGGCGTTCCTGCTGCTGGCCACGGTGATTATCGGCATTCCCCGCAAGGAAGCATCCCTGCGTCGTTACCCAGGTTTCGAGGCATGGAAGCAGCGCACGGGCTGCCTCCTGCCCCGCTTCCCGCAAGCCTAGGCTCTAGGCCCTGGACCTGGCACAGATAGGTGGCCATGCTACGCCGGAAGCGATGGCTATTCAGGCCCCGAATCCCTCGTAGATCGCCTCGGCAGGCAGGGTCGCCGGGCAGCTACTCCTCAAACCCTAGCGCTGCCTCCGGCCCCGCCAGACAGACCGTCGGGGTCGCCAGCCAGCGCTGACAGGCTACCCGTAGGTCCTCGGAGGTCACCGCCCGCAGCCGCTCCGGATACTCCCGGTCGTACTCCCAGCCGAGACCGAGGGTTTCGTAGGTGCCGTAGGTCTGGGCGATCTGGGCCATGGTCTGACGACCGAGGGCGTACTGGCCCAGGTGCTTGCGCACCGTCGCTGCCAGTTCCGCCTCGCTCAGCCCCTGCTCCACCAGTCGCAGCCATTCCCGCCGCAGACCCGCCAGGGCGATCGCCCCGTTCTCCGGAGCCGTGCCCAGATAGGCCGCAAAGGCGCCGGGGCCCCGCCGGGCCGTGTGCAGTGCCGACACCTCGTAGGCCAGCCCCTGCTTCTCGCGCAGTTCCACGAACAGCCGACTCGACATGCCGTTGCCCAGGTAGCTGCTGGCCAGTCTCAGGGCCGCTTGGTCGGGATGATCGACCGCAACTGTCGCTGCTCCCAGCAGCACGTAAAGCTGCTGACCCGGAAAGGGGAGCTGGAGTACCTCCGGCGGCGTCAGCACCGGGGTCTGCAGTGTGACGGAGGCCGGAGGAGCATCCGCAGGACACCAGTCTCCCAGCAGCCGCTCCAGCAGGCCCAGGGTACGCTCGGGGTCCAGATCCCCGGCCAGACTGATCACCAGCTCCTCAGGCCGGAATCGATCGCGGTAGAGCCGCCGCAGCGACTCCGGTCTCAGCCCGGAAACGCTGGCCTCGGTACCCAGCCCATCCTCTGCGTAGACGTGACCGCCGTAGATTCCCCGACGCAGCAACTGAAACGCCTGGGGCAGACACTGCTCCCGCTGGGCCCGGATCGCCTGCAGGTGCAGCCGCCGCTCCAGATCCAGCTGGTCCTCGGGCAGACTGGCCTCGCGCAGGATTTCCGCCGTCAGGGTGAGCATACCGGGCAGGTCGGCGGCGATCGCCCGGAAGCCGAGACTGAAGTAATCGCCGTTGGCCTCTGCCCCCAGGGATGCCCCGATGGACTCGACGTACTCCGCCAGTTCCCGGGCAGAGTGCTGGGCCGTGCCCCGGGTGAGCATCGCTGCCAGCAGCCGGGAGCTCCCCGGCTCCGCTTCCCCGGCACTACCCCGCTTCAGAAAGCACTGGGCCGCCACAATCCCGCTGCCGGGACAGGGGGTGAGCAGCACGGTGATGCCATTGCCGAGACGATGCCGCAGGGGGGTGGCACTGAGGGGACGGTCGGCGGTGGCGGGCATCGGCAGCACAGAAACAGAACCGGGCGATCGCCCTCCGGTTCATTCTAGGTGGGGCGCGGGAGCGCAATGTCAGGCTTGGCCAGACCTGCCCGGCGATCGCTTCTGTGTCCTCGATCTGGTGGGCGATCGCCTCGATATCAATGGGTCTTGCGCTGCCATACTGCGGCGGCACAAATGCTGGTGAGCAGGGGCCAAGAGCGAAGCGGTGGTGGGTCTGCCGACAAACCGCAGCCAGGGCTGATAGCGGTTCAAGCGGCGGGCAGGAAGCTCAGCCGGGCGCATCAGCCCAGATCAGTTCATCCGCTGATCTCCCAGGAGGTAACACGGGGCAGGGCGATGAAGTCATCAACCGTCAGCAGACGGCAGTAGCCCCGGAAGCACTGCAGTGCAGCAGCATGGCGCTCGGAAGTTTCCGCCTGGCAGGCATCCACGATGCAGCTGACGTAATAGCCGCGGTCGGCACCATCCTTGACGGTGTGGTCGATGCACTGGTCCGTGAGCACCCCGGCAACAAACAGGTCCCGGATGCCCAGATTCCGCAGCAGGTAATCCAGATTGGTGGAGTTGAAGACGGACGAAGAGCTTTTCGGCAGCACGAGGTCGTCGTCGCCGGGACGCAGTTCGTCTAGCACCCGTGCCGCGTCGGAGCCCGGGGGAAACCCCAGTCCCGAGAGCTTGTAGTCGAGGCTGCGCTCCCGACCATCCCGGGTCAGGTTTTCGATCACGGTGTAGATCACCTCAAGGCTGCACGCACGGCTGTGGGCCAGTAGCCGTTCCAGCGCGGGTAGAGTCTCCTGTCGGAAGCGCCGGTGAAAGTCCTGACGCTGGTGAAGCTGCCCGGGGCCGCAGGTACCGTTCTGGACATCCACCAGCAGCAGAGCTGCGCTGGCGGGGTTGAGGGGGCGATCGCGACTCAGGGGTGAGGACATGGGGCAGGCGGCAGGGTAGTCGGTGTGCAGTCAACCGGCAGCGGCATCGGGTTCCGTGGGTCGGCTGGGTGCTGGGCTGTCCCGTCGGCTGACCAGCACCCCGGCCAGAATCAACGCACTGCCAAGCAGCACCGGCAGCGGCAACGGTTCGGCAAGGAGGATTGCCGCACTCAGCACCGTCACCACCAGGGCCAGAGACCCGGCCAGGGAGATACGGGCAACGCTGTAGTGCCGATTGCTCCACTGACGACAGAGCTCCGTGCCCAGACAGAGGGTGAACCCGTAGAGGCCGATCACGCCCAGGACCCACCAGACCTGCAGATAGAAAAAGTGCTGCGGACCATACTGCTGCAGGGCAATCAGGGCAAAGGCAATAGCACCCGCCAATGACTGCACGCCGACGGTGAGACCACTGCCCCAGTTGCGGTTCGCCAGCTGGCGCTTGGTGACATTGCGCAGACCCACCGCCAGGGCTGCCACCAGGGTCCAGGCCACCCCCAGCCAGTCATCCATCCGATCCATACTCATCATTTGTCCACTGGCCTTACCGAGCAGCAGACCCGCCAGAATCAGACCGCAGCTGAGCCAGAAGCCCCGGGGTGGCCGTTCCCCCAAGCACAGACGCGCCACCAGGACCGAAATCGGCAGGTTCAGGGATGACAGCAGGGTCTGAGTGATCACCGTCAGGTGATCCAGGGCCTGATAGAAGGCAATGGGACCGAGGGTGTAGCCCAGAAAAGCATCGGCCAGCAGCAGGGCCCGATCGGTTCCCTGCACACTGCGGATATCCTCGATCACCCGGGCGCGATCGCCCAGCACCGCCGCCAGACCGGTGATCAACTGGGAGAAGAGAAAAACGTTGCAGAAGCTGATCGGGTTGACGCCTCCGATCGGGTGCGCACTCCCATAAAGCTGCAGTCCCTTAAGGGCGGTGTTGCGCAGACCACTGAGCAGAACGTAACCCGTCAGACTGAGCAGCGGTAGGGGCAGAAGACGCGACATCAGGACGCCTACGGGCAAGCTGCCCTAGCCTACCCCTACTGTCACTTCGGCACGGCCACGATGACCTTTTGTGACAGTGCCGCCGCCCGACTCCGGCGTGGAGCTAGGCTCCGGGCAGAACGATGGGAGCAATGACGGATGCAGCACGACGATCTGCTGTTCATCGGCATGTGCGATATCTCCGGCCATGTGCGCGGCAAGACAGTCCCCGCCCGGGAGCGGGATAATCGCCTCCGCCAGGGCATCGGCTGGACGCCCACCAGCGTCATGATCTCCACCCTCGGTCCGATCTGGGACAGTCCCTTCGGGACCGCCGGGGACCTCGCCCTGATCCCCGACCCCAGCACAGAAGTCTCGCTGCCCACCGCACCAGACGGGACCACCCAGCACTGGATGCTGGGCGGCCTGCATCATCCTGATGGACGTCCCTGGGACTGCTGTCCGCGGCAGGCCCTCACCCAGGCGATCGCCGACCTTGAAGCCGCAGGTCTGACCCTGCGGGTCGGCTTCGAGCATGAGTTCCACTACAGCGGCGGCGGCTCCTTCCCGGGCAGCCCCTACAGTCTGCGGGCACTGCGTGAGCAGGACGGATTTGGTTCCGCTCTGGTCGGTCTCCTGAGCCGTAACGGCCTCGAGCCCGATACCTTCCTGGCAGAGTACGGCGACCGGCAGTTTGAAACCACCCTCGCTCCGGCACCACCCCTGCAGGCGGCTGACCGAGCAGTCCTGCTGCGGGAACTCGCCCGCAGCTGCGCCCATGCGTGCGGCGAACGGGTCAGTTTCAGCCCCATGCCCCATCCGGATGGTGCCGGTAACGGGTTTCACACCCACTTCAGCCTCTGGGACCGGCAGGGAAATCCCCTCACGGCCGGTGACGACCCGCACCTGGGCCTGTCCCGGATGATGGGTGCCTTCTGTGCCGGTATCCAGTCGCAGATGGCCGCTCTCTGCGCTCTGGTGGCGCCGACCCCGGTTTCCTACCTGCGCCTCACCCCCAACCGCTGGGCGCCGACGATGGCTGACATCGCCCGCCAGGAACGGGGAGCCGCGCTGCGGATCTGCCCCGTCTTTGCCGGGGGGAGCAGGCACGAACTCCAGAGCAATGTCGAGTTCCGCATTCCCGATGGGGCCGCCAACCCCTATCTGGTGCTGACCGGGCTGATTCGAGCGGGTCTGTACGGCCTGCAGCAGGAACTCATCCCCGCACTGGACCAGGCTCCGGCACTGCCGACTTCGCTGACCGCCGCCCTGGATGCGCTCGAAGCCTCTCCCCTGGCCAACCATCTGGCACCGAGGCTGCTGGAGGCTTATCTGAGGGCGAAACGTGCCGAAGCCGAAGCCAATCGGGACCTGGATCCCCATGACCTGTGCGATCGCTACCGCAACGTCTTCTGAGGCAGCAAAACAGCATCAGAGCCCTCTGCAACTGAACAGTCGACCGACATCCAATCCTCATAAACGGCAGCAGAGGGAACTGCTGCCGATAGCTGCTGCGTTCAGAGATAGAAAAAACCCCGGGTTGCCCCGGGGGTGCCGTCAGATTCACGCTGGGAGTTCTGAGAGCTTGCGAGAGGAGAAGACTGGTTCCTCGTACGCTCACAGCATTCCGCTAGATGGTGTAGAAGTGACGTTCCTCCCGAATCTCCGCGGATATCGGAACAGAAACTTATGCCCCCAGACCCCTTGCAGAGTTCGTCGATGCCCGAGGCCTGACTGAGGGCTGCCGCCGGGTTGCTGCCGCTACTGGTCTGGTCGGGGGGCATACCACCGCCGAAGCCCTGGCGTGGGACCGGGACCGGGAACCGGGCGA
>CAWUMD010000138.1:0-6695 GCA_963923365.1 uncultured bacterium | reverse complement strand
GGGCACGAACAGGGGCAACATCAGGCGGTCTCCAGCGAGAACAACACGGTTGGGGGAACAGGGCAGCCCCGGCCGGCTGAGTATGCCAGAATCCCCGGGCCCAGCGCTGTGACTGATCCGACCAGGCTGGACCTCAGTCCTCCGTCAGCAGCGTTCCGTCGTACGCATCCTCCGGCAGATCGTAGTACTGCTGCAGGGCCGAGTAGAGCGTGGCGATCGCCGGAATGGCGACGAGCCGGTTGAAATGACCGCTGCTGGCCTGGCAGAGGTCGAACAGGGCCCGGTGCAGCTCCAGCAGATGGCTCCGGAGCCATCCGTCCGGGCAGAGATCCCGGGGCTGCTGGTGGGTCTCCTCGCCCTGGTGCATGGCCTCGGTCAGGCCGGGGATGTAGTAGTGACCCAGGCTGGATTCGGTGGCAGCCATGAGCATCGAGGCGATCGCGTGCACGATCCCCTCCAGAAAGGGTTCCGGCTCCTGTTCCGCCACGGCCCGACAGGCGCCGATCAGGGCAAAGACCTGCTCAAGGGCTTCCCGCCGTTCGGCATAGCTGGGTACCAGATGACAGAGCAAAGACTCGCTCTGTTCCATCGCCAGCCGGGTTTCCTCCTCATCCGGCTGACTGAGGAAGTAGATCGCCTCGTAGCTGTCCTCCTCCTCGTCGTCGGGCCTGAGGGTGACCAGACGCAGCATGTCGGCGGCATGGACAAACCCACCCCGGCCCCAGCAGGGCACATCCAGAGCCACTTCAGTGCCCCGCAGTCGGTACTCGGGTTCTGCGGGCGGTTCTCCCTCGTAGACGAGGACCGGATAGACCCGCTCATGGTCGAAATCGCTATCGGGGTCTGGCTCGAAGTCCGTCGTGATCACCGAGGCCGTGTCCCGGCCCGGCGGCAGCCACACATGGAAGAGCAGTGACTCGTCCCGCTGGGCAGCATGGGACTGCATTACCGGCAGGGCCGTAGCGATGACGGCTTCGGCGCGGGTCGGGTCGCGTTCCTGATCCCCATGGGCCATAGGCACCTCAGCTGCTAACCGCTCTCCCCAGACTTTCCTCTGGTTGCAGGAAACATACCTCAGCCTGGGCGATCGTGGTGGTTCCAGCGGGACGTTCGGGCTGATGGATTTAATCGGGATGACAGGATTCGAACCTGCGGCCCTCTGCTCCCAAAGCAGATGCGCTACCAAGCTGCGCTACATCCCGAGGCGTAACCATTATGCCGGTTTGCGGTGATTCTGCGCGGTCACCGGGCCGGACTCGTCCTCGCGACCGGTACGGCGGGAACGCTGCGGATGGCGTCACTGCCTGGGAACAGCCACCATGCCCCTCTCCGGGTCCCTGCCGGGTCGACGGCTGCGAAGTGTTTGGCGGCGGGGCGGTTGCCGCTCCCTGCGCCAGCGGCTCCTGCTCGGAATCGGCTTGCCACTGCTGCTGCTCCAGGGCGGAGTGTTCTGGCTGGAATACCGTCTGGACCGCCGGGAGGAGCTGGCGGATATGCGGCAGGAACTGACGACCCTCACCCGCCTCAGTGCCGCCCGGCTGGATGCGGAGCTGGCCCGCCTCCCGACCGGAAAGGCTGATCCGTCCCGTCTGGGCGTCGGGTACCTGCGACAACTGCTGCAGGATGCGGATTTCCAGCCCGGGGAACTGCTGCTGGTCTCTGCCAGCGGTGTGCTCCTGGCCAGTGATGATCGGCCGATTCCACCGGGTCTTCGCCTAGCGCAGCTGGCCCGACAGAGTGGTGATCCCGCCCTGGAAGCAGCGACCCGGGCGATCGCCCGCCACCAGACCGGCATCGTGCACCTGCCCCGCACCCGGATGGACCCGCAGCCCCGCTGGTTGCTGTTCTCGCCTGTACGTCAGACGGGGGGAGCTGTCCTGGCCCTGGTCCGGGAGTCGGTCATCCTGGCTCAGCTGCAGGGGCGACTGCTGCGCCAGTCCAGCATTTTCGTGCTGGGCTCGCTGGTGATTCTGGTCTGGCTGGCCGTTCTGACTGCGCTGGTAACCCGACCGCTGGTGCGACTGGCACGAGCGACCCGCCAGGTGGCGGCGGGGGACTGGTCGGTGCGGATTCCCGGGCCGTTCCCCCGGGATGAAATCGGCCGGGTGATGGGTCTGTTCAACCGCATGCTGGCTCGGCTGCAAGCCAGCATGAACCGGGAGATGGCTGCTACCGTTGCCCGGGAGCGGGTGGAGAGCGAGCTGACGGTGGCCCTGCGCATTCAGCAATCGCTGCTGCCGTCGCCCTTCGCAGCGGATCAACCGGTCGCGATCGCCAGCTACTATGAGCCCGCCCGCTTCGTGGCCGGGGACTTCTACGATTACTTCCTGCTGGATGCCGACACCCTGGTGCTGGCGATCGCCGATGTATCCGGGAAGGGCATCTCCGCTGCGCTGTTCATGGCGGCGGCCAGTACCTGCCTGCGCAACTTCAGCAGCCCCGATCTCGGGCCTGGGGCCACCCTGGCGGCTGTGAACCGGGCCCTGGCCCGCAGCAACCGCGAGTCGCTGTTCCTGACGCTGTTCCTGGCGCATGTGCATCTGCCCAGCGGTCGGATGACCTATGCCAATGGGGGCCATAACGGTCCCTATCTCCTCAGGCCCGACGGGAGCATCCAGGCCCTTGAGGAGCCGACCGGACCCCTGCTGGCGGTGTTCGAAGCAGCGGACTACGGCGAGCGATCGCTGGGCTTGGGGTCAGGCGAGAGCCTGGTGCTCTACACCGATGGGGTGCCCGAAGCCAGTGATTTGACGGGTGCACTCTACGGTGAAGCAAGGTTCGAGACCCTGCTGGCCGGGCTGGCGAACCGCAGCCCAGAGCAGATCACGGAAGCGATCGCGGCAGCAGTACACGACTACTGTCAGGGCCCGGCCCAGGATGATCTCACCCTGCTGGTGCTGCAGCGTCGCTGCGTGGGGGGGGATGCAGGCTGAACCAGCAGCAGACCCGATTGCCGGGATGTAGGGGTGTGTAGTGGATCCGGCTGGCCAGGTGACGGGTCAGGTAGATCCCCAGGCCCCCCAGCGGGCGTTGGGCCAGCGGCTGGGCCAGATTGGGGTCTGCGGTCTGGCTCGGGTCGAACGGGAGGCCCGGATCCTCCAGGGTCAGCTTCAGGGCATCGGGCTGGAGTTCCAGCTGCAGGTGCAGGGGTTGACCTTCCCCCCCGGCGTGGGTGCGCTGGTTGGTAACCAGTTCCTCAACGGCAAACTGGACCGCGAAGGCGGTTTCGGGGGGCACTGCTGCCTCACCCATCCAGCTCAGCAAAGCCTGGGTCAGCTGGGGCATTGTCCCGGGACCCAGGTGGGTGGCGATCGCCAGCGCTTCCACCATCTCAGTCGAGCCGGATCGGCCCCTCCAGCCCGGCAATCTTGAACACCTTGCGGATGCTCGGGTCCGGATTGCGCAGGTGGAGATTGCCGCTGCCGACCAGTTGGGCGGTCTGCAGGCAGATGCGCAGAAAGGCCGAGGCCACGAAGCTGACGTCCGCGAGGTCGAAAATCACCGGGGGATCGGCCTCACGGATTTCCAGCAGCAGCGGGTCGGCGATCCGACTGCAGCAGTCGGTATCCAAGCGTCCCCGCAGCACGATCAGCAGCCCCAGCTCGGTGCCGTGCACGGCGTAGTCCGCCGGGGTGGGGAACGGTCGTTCGAAAACCATGATGGGGCCTCAGCAGTTGCGATTGTAGGCATGCTCGATCGCCAGCGAATCCAGTTCCTCGTCCAGGTAGAGATCGGGATTGAACCGGAAGAAGCGGCGGTTTTCCCGGCGGCGGGCGATGCGTTGGATGTTGATCAGATGGCGGGCGGTGACGTTGTCGGTGGTGATGTTCTTGCCACCGGTGCCGCAGCCGAGCGTGAAGGAGGGGCTGAGGCTGTTGTAGATGCGGCCGACGGCCCCCTGGGCGGAGGGCATGTTGACCACGATCCGTCCGGCGGTCATCAGGGCGGAGAACTCCCGGATGCGGGCCTCGTCATTGCAGAACAGACTGACGGTGTGGCCGATACCACCGTAGAAGTTCAGGTCCAGACAGGTGCTGATTGCATTCTGGAAGCCCTGGACGGCATAGATGGCCAGGATGGGCGCCAGGATCTCCCGGGAGAGGGGATAGGCGTCACCGACGCCGTCCAGTTCCGCCAGCAGCAGTGTTGTCCCGTCGGGCACCGTCAGCCCGGCCCGCCGGGCGATCGCCTCGGCGGGGTGGCCGACAATCTCCGGGTCCATGTGCCCATCGGCATCGAACAGGGTCGATTCCAGCTGCTGCCGCTCGGCCGTGCTGAGGACGTGGCCACCCCGGCGCCGGAAAGCCTCGAGCACCGCCGCACCCAGATCCTGCTCGACAACGATTGCCTGCTCACTGGCGCAGATCGTGCCGTAATCGAACAGCTTGCTGGTACAGATTTCTCCGATGGCGAAATCGAGGTCGGCGCTGCGGTCGATGAACACCGGCACATTACCGGGGCCGACGCCGAGGGTCGGCGTTCCGGAGCTGTAGGCGGTGTGCACCAGCCCCTCGCCGCCGGTGGCCAGAATCAGGGCCAGTCCAGGGTGACGCATCAGGGCCTGGGTCTGCTCGCGGGACACCGACTCCAGCCATTGGATACAGTCTTCCGGAGCCCCCGCCGCCAGGGCGGCCTGGTAGCAGAGACGGGCGGTGGCAACGGAACAGTGGAGCGCCCGCCTGGCCGGACTGATGATGATCGGGTTGCGGGTCTTGAGGGCACTGAGGACCTTGAACAGTATGGTCGAGGTCGGGTTGGTGACCGGAATCACGGCCAGGATCGGACCCACGGGCTGGGCGATCTCCACCAGACCGAGTTCGCGATCCTCCCGAATCACACCGACGGTTTTGAGGTCGCGGATGTCCTCGTAGACGAACTGGGTGGCGACAACGTTCTTGATCACCTTGTCCTGCCAGCGACCGATGCCGGTTTCCCGGGCGGCCATGCGGGCCAGTGAGACCCGCGCATCGAAGCCGGCTCGATAAACGGCCTCGACGATGCTGTCGATCTGCGCCTGGTCGTACTGGCTGTAGATGCCGGCGGCAACGGTAGCCCGCTGCATGAGGCTGTCCACCGCTACCGTCAGACCAGGGTTTGGGGTGATCGCATCGGGCGCTGAAGTCGGAGTCATGTCCATGGGCCGACAGAGGACGTTCCTAGCGTGCCCGTCGGGGTCAGCCTGGCTGAGGGTGACTCATAACCGATAGACCGTCCCGACCGAGGGCAGGAGTATCTGGTCGACCTGGCTGACGTGGCTGATTGCAGAGTTGGGAGCCGGGCGATCGCCCCCCGGCAGTAATCCGAGGCCGCTGCTGAAATAGCCTGCGGTCAGAGCCAGAATCCAGAGGTTGGCGACACTGAGGCGAAGGGTACCCATCAGACGTTCCCAAAAGGCGGTGAGGCCGGTCCGGGATGCAGACCGATAGGCTATGTTTCCCTCTGGCCAGGATAAAAATGTCAACCCCCTCAGAATGGCTCTGGGTGTGGGTTCGACGATCTCTCCAACTGGTGATGCACGCTGGGTAGTTTCTCGGCCATCCGCTGCTCCCGGTCGGTTCGGGTGCCGATGGTGAGGTGGGTGACGATGCGGGGAGCACCCAGGGCATGGACGGCCTCGTGACAGCATCGGATTGCTGCCATCACTGCGTCCCAGTCCCCTTCCAGGTTCGTACCGTTGGCGTGCAGCTCGTAGGTGAGGCCGCTGGCGGCCAGCACCCGTTCGCAGGCAGCGACGTAGGGCGACAGTGACACCTCTGTGCCAACGGGGATCAGCGTGAAACCGGCAATCACGTGCATGGGAAGCCTTCAGGGGTCAGGTGGCCAGGGCCTGCTCGGCGGCCTGAAGCAGGTGCTGGAAGAACGGCTGGGTGAGGTCCAGTTCGCGGCGATCGCCGCTGGGATCACTCAGCCAGGCGGTGGTGGCCCCAGCGGGAATGTGCAGGGTCTGCCCCTGGGCATTGACCAACCGGAGGGCGCTGCCCTGGCGCTGGACCCGGTAGCGGCGGCCGCCATGGTCAAGCTCCACCCAGGTGCTGCCGGCGGTCGCCGGGCGGACCCCGAGAATCTCCAGCTGCAGCGATCGCTGCTCCTTCCAGACGTTCTCACTCAGCCGGTAGGCAATATCCACCCGCTCGGGAATCGGATGGTACTCGCCCCAGCGCCAGGCGATCGCCTTGAGACTGCGCGCCATCCCCTCGGCTAGGACCTGCAGCTGCAGGTGGGTGCCTTCCCGGGTCGGTTTCTGCTCGACGATGCGCACATCCCGGCTCCAGTAGACCGGCTCGGAGTTACCGATGCCGAAGGGCTGCAGCTGTTGCTGGGCCTCGAACAGCTCCAGACTGGCCTCGGCCAGGGGCAGCTCCACATCTACCGTCACCAGGGGACGTAGCAGATCCGGGGTGAGGCACCGGTGGCCGAACTCGCTCAGGCGCTCAGCGAAGGCCTCCAGGTTGGCGGCGGCCAGACTGAAGCCCCCGGCAGCGCGGTGGCCGCCATGCTTGTGCAGCAGGTCCTTGCTGAACTCCAGGGCCTCGAAGATGTTGAACTCGGGAATGCTGCGGGCGGAACCACGGATCATCTCCTCGCCTTCGGGAGTGCCGATGAACACTGGTACGCCGAAGCGCTCCACCAGCCGCGAGGCGACGATGCCGATCACGCCGTGGTGCCAGTCCGGCTGCACCACCACGAGCACCCGC
>CAWUMD010000137.1:0-6775 GCA_963923365.1 uncultured bacterium | reverse complement strand
GCGATCGAGCTGGAGAACGAAATCTTCCTGCGGCTGATGGAGAAGGTCTGGGAGAAGATGCCCGCCGATGACAGTCGGTTGCTCTCCCAGCGGATCTCCCGGGCCCTGGCGGAGGCGGGCCACACCGCCCAGCTGCCTCCGGCCCTGCAGTCGGACCCGGTGCAGATGCTGCTCAAGGGCACCAGCCTGGTGGCCTTCAACACTCTGATCCGGCCACTGCTGCTGCACCAGATCGCCCGCCAGATCGCCGTCGAGTTTGCCCAGTACCAGATGGTGCGACAGGTGGTCGCCCAGGGCTCCGCCGGGGCCGGGGCAGGTCTGGCCCTGCGCTCTGCCGGTCAGGCCGTCGCCGTCACCAGCGTCCGCTACGGGGCGGTGCGGACCGCCCTGGCCGCCATTGGTCCGGCGCTCTGGGCCTGGTTCCTGGCGGACCTGGGCTGGAAGGCGATCGCCACCAACTACGCCCGCGTCATCCCGGTCATTTTCACCCTCGCCCAGATCCGGTTGGTGCGCGGCGACGCCCTGCTGCCCTAGGCCCGCTGCCGTCCCAGGGCCGTCGCCACCGCCTGCTGCTGATCACGACGGGTGATCCACTGCAGGTAGGTACGGTTGTGGATGCTGATCGAGTGGCCCATCATCTTGGCGGCTACCGCATCCGGCAGGCCGATGTGGATAGTCCGCACCGCCCAGGCGTGACGCAGATCGTAGGGGGCGAAGGGCACGCCATAGCGGCGGAACTGCTGGGTGACCCGCTGGCCGACCCGCTGCAGGGTCGTCTCGTTCAGGTCCGTGGTGATCTGCGGCAGTTCGCCCCGACGCAGATCGAAGGCCTCGACCCAGTCCGGTTGGAACGGCCAGACCTCGTGTTCCCCGGTCTTGGTCATCTCCTGGACCCGCACGGTCGCTTCCGGATCGCCATCCCGCAGGGTACTGAGGTCGCAGTAGAAGACCTCGTGGTTGCGCAGCCCGTAGGTGGCCATCAGACCGAAGACAAAGCGCCAGCCCGGGTGGGGAATCCCGGCATGGATGCGGGCGATCGCCGCATCGTCCGGCAGCTGCCGCCGCTTCAGCCTTGCCCGACCGTACTCCCCGGCCTCCAGATCCGCCGGAAACGCCACCCCCTCTGCCCGGGCGAAGGCCCGCAGCGCCGTGACGCACAGCTGCCGGGCCCGGCTGTCGAAGGGAAAACTCTCCACCGTCCGCTGGATCAGCTCCGACAGGGTCTCCTTGGGGCGGGGACCGGCGATCGCCAGCAACCGCTTCAGGTAGGGCTCGTAGGCCCCGTGCCAGTTGGTGCGGCTGCGGTCCAGGCGCCGCAGCCGCTTCGGGTCAGCAAAGAACGTCTGCTCGAACCGCCAGACCGCCGCCTGCAGATCCGCTGCGGCGGGCTTCGCCTCCCGGGACCAGACCAGATACGGCTCCCAATTGAACTGATCCGCCAGCAGCTGACCCGCCACCACCTTCAGCTGCCGCTCCGCCTGCTTGAGCCCATCCGCCGTCGCCGCCAGCCCGAGGCTGATCCGCTGCTGGTGCGGGGCGGGGCGATCGCTGCCCGGCTTGGGCGGCAGCGTCCCCCGCAGACCAAGGCGCTGCCCCCGCCGCTCGATCTGCAGCCCCAGCTCCGCCAGAACAAAGCGAGCGTTCAGGCTGGCGATCCGCCGATCCAGTTCCTCGTGACCCATGGAGGGAGCGCAACCCTGCAACTGCAGGTGAGTTTACCGACACCGATGGCGCCAAACACGGCTGCTACGATCCAGAGACATTTCCCAACCAGGCAATCGTGATGGCCCACACCGGCGTACTGCTCCTCAATCTCGGTGGTCCGGAGAAGCTGGAGGATGTCGGGCCGTTTCTGTTCAACCTCTTCTCCGACCCGGAGATCATCCGCCTGCCCGTGCCCTGGCTGCAGAAGCCCCTGGCCTGGCTGATCGCCAGCCTGCGGGCCAGCAAATCCCAGGAAGCCTACCAGTCGATCGGGGGCGGCTCTCCCCTGCGGCGGATCACCGAAGCCCAGGCGATCGCCCTGCAGGACGCCCTGGCCCGCAAGGGATCCGACGCCAGGATCTACATCGGCATGCGTTACTGGCACCCCTTCACCGAGGAAGCCGTCGAGCAGATCAAGCGCGATGGCATCGAGCAGCTGGTGATCCTGCCCCTCTATCCCCAGTTCTCGATCAGCACCAGTGGCTCGAGCTTCCGGCTGCTGCAGCGGCTGCGGGACGCGGATGCCGGCTTTGCCCAGATCCGCTACACCGTCGTGCCCTCCTGGTACCAGCGCCCCGGCTATCTGCGGGCCATGGCAGACCTGATCGGGGCCGAGATCGATAAGTGCGACAATCCCGCCCAGGCCCACGTCTTCTTCAGTGCCCACGGCGTGCCGATCAGCTACGTCGAGGAAGCCGGTGACCCCTACCAGCGGGAAATCGAGGACTGCACCAAACGGATCATGGAAACCCTGAATCGGGAGAATCCCTGGTCCCTGGCCTACCAGAGCCGGGTGGGCCCCGTGAAGTGGCTGCAGCCCTACACCGAGGACTCCCTAGCGGAGCTGGGGGCCAGCGGCGTCAAGGAACTGGTGGTGGTGCCGATCAGCTTCGTCTCGGAACACATCGAGACCCTGGAGGAGATCGACATCGAATACCGGGAACTGGCCCACGAAGCCGGGATCGAACGCTTCCAGCGGGTCCCGGCCCTCGACACCAACGCCACCTTCATCGAGGATCTGGCGGACCTGACCCTGGAAGTTCTGCAGCAGCCGCCCTACAGCCTCGAGCAGGTCGCCAAGCTACCCAAGAAGGTGAAGATCTATCCCCAGGAAAAATGGCAGTGGGGCTTCAACCTCAGCTCCGAAGTCTGGAACGGTCGCATCGCCATGGTCGGCTTCCTGGGTCTGCTGGCGGAACTGGTCAGTGGCCAGGGCCCGCTGCACGCCATCGGCCTGCTCTGAGCCTGCCCACCCGCCGGACCAGCCATCCGCTAAATTAAGTGCGTCCGCTGGTCCGGACCGTGGTGTGAGCCAACAACCTGTAATGCTTCGAACCCTCTCCCGCCACGCAGGCCTGGGCCTGCTGCTCGGTCTCAGCTGTCTGGGTCTGGGGGCCAGTCAGCCCCGGGCCGAGGCCACCAGCAGTCAGACCGCCTGGCGCAACGCCTCCTTCCCGGTGGAGAACTTTCAGACCTACACCTCACCCTTCGGCTGGCGGACCGGCCCCGATGGTCAGGCTCAGATGCACTACGGCCTGGATCTGGCGGCTCCGGAGGGCAGTTATGTGCGCAACTGGTGGTCGGGGCAGGTGATTGAGGTGGACGACCAGGGCAACTGCGGCACGATGATCCGCATCCGCTCCGGCGACTACGACCACGCCTACTGCCATCTGCAGGGTCGGGTGGAAGTGATTGACGGCCAGCCCCACCTGAGCGATCGCAGCGGTGGCCTGCTGCTCAAGCTGGGGCAGCGGGTGCGCAGCGGTCAGCGCATCGGCCGGGTCGGCATGACCGGTCGCACCACAGGCCCGCACCTGCACTGGGCTATTCGCTACAACGGCCAGTGGCTCGACCCGGGATTGGTGCTGCGGGCCATGTACGGCGCTCGTGTCGCCACCACCTTCAATCGCAGCGGCGGCTCCGACTGAGTCGAAGCCGCCGCTGCGGAACTCTGATGGTCTGATCCGGGATCGGAACCTAGCCGAGGTTCTGGACGAGCCAGGGAATCAGACCCTGACCCAGCAGGACTTCGGTGAGCAGCAGACTGACGAAGCCGAGCATCGCCAGACGACCGTTAAGCTTCTCGGCCCGATCATGGAAGCCCATGCTGCCATTCTCATCGACCACAATGCGGGGTTCAACGGCGAAGTTGTTCATCAGACCGTCGTTGTCGTTTACAAGACCAGAGCGCATGGGGGGTTTCCCGAGACCTGCACTTAATGTAACGCAATGTAAAGCTTCTTGAAGCACTCTTTACAGATCTTGTGTCAGAGAAAATCCGCCCCGGAATTCCTCGTTCCCGGACAGCGCGCCTCCGGGCCCAGGTGGCACAATGGGAAAATCCCGCGTCTCCCTGCTGACGCCGGTTTCCGGATTGGTAGCAACGAGGTTCCCTGTGCAAATCCAGACAGTCGCCGTCACCCGTGCAACCGGTGCCTACGCCCTGATGGACAGCCTCGTACGCCACGGGGTCGAGCACATCTTCGGATACCCCGGCGGAGCGATTCTGCCGATCTACGACGAACTCTACCGCTTCGAAGCGCGGGGTCTGCTCAAGCACATCCTGGTGCGCCATGAGCAGGGCGCTGCCCACGCCGCCGATGCCTACGCCCGCTCCACCGGCAAGGTAGGCGTCTGCTTCGCTACCTCCGGCCCCGGCGCCACCAATCTGGTCACCGGCATCGCCACGGCCCAGATGGATTCCATCCCGATGGTGATCGTCACAGGTCAGGTGCCCCGCTTCGCCATCGGCACCGATGCCTTCCAGGAAACCGATATCTACGGCATCACCCTGCCCCTGGTGAAGCACAGCTACGTGGTGCGTGACCCCCGCGAGATGGGCCGTGTCGTCGCCGAGGCCTTCCACATCGCCGCCAGTGGCCGCCCCGGACCGGTGCTGATTGACGTTCCCAAGGATGTCGGCGTCGAAGCTTTCGACTATCAACCGGTGGAACCCGGGAGTGTCCGCATCGCCGGATTCCGGCCCACGGTCAAGGGCAACCCCCGCCAGATCGCCCAGGCGATCGAACTGATCCAGGAGTCCCGTCGGCCGCTGCTCTACGTCGGTGGTGGGGCGATCGCCGCCGGAGCCCACACCGAACTGCGGCAGCTGGCGGAACATTATCAGCTGCCGGTGACCACCACCCTGATGGGCAAGGGAATCTTCGACGAGCATCATCCCCTGGCCCTCGGCATGCTGGGCATGCACGGCACCGCCTACGCCAACTTCGCCGTCACCGAGTGCGATCTGCTGATTGCTGTGGGTGCCCGCTTCGATGACCGGGTCACCGGCAAGCTGGAGGAGTTTGCCAGCAAGGCGAAGGTGATTCATATCGACATCGACCCGGCGGAAGTGGGCAAGAACCGCATCCCCGAAGTGCCGATTGTCGGCGATGTGCGTCACGTGCTCGACGACCTGCTGGCCCGAGCTCGGGAAGTCACCCAGTCAGACGATTCCAGCCGCACCCGCGCCTGGCTGGCCCGCATCGACCAGTGGAAGCAGGACTACCCCCTGGTGGTGCCCAGCTACGACGGTGTGATTGCGCCCCAGCAGGTGGTGGCAGAGCTGGACCGTCAGGCCCCCGAGGCCATCTACACCACCGACGTCGGCCAGCACCAGATGTGGGCAGCCCAGTTCCTGAAGAACAGCCCTCGTCACTGGATCTCCAGCGCCGGTCTGGGGACGATGGGCTTCGGCATGCCCGCCGCCCTGGGGGCCCAGGTGGCCAACCCCGGCGAGACTGTGATCTGCGTCGCCGGGGATGCCAGCATCCTGATGAATATTCAGGAGCTGGGCACCCTGGCCCAGTACAACATCAAGTGCAAGGTCGTCGTGCTCAACAACGGCTGGCAGGGGATGGTGCGCCAGTGGCAGGAAGCGTTCTACGACGAGCGCTACTCCTCCTCCAATATGACCACCGGCATGCCCGACTTCGTCGCCCTGGCGGAAGCCTTCGGCGTCAAGGGAATGCGCATCACCCGCCCCGAGGATCTGAGCTCTGGAGTGGCCGAGATGCTGGCCCACGACGGTCCGGTATTCCTGGATGTGGTCGTCAAGCGCGACGAAAACTGCTACCCGATGGTGCCGTCGGGTGCCGCCAACTACCAGATGCTCGGCCTGCCCAAGGACCCGACCCTGGATCTGGACCTGGCGATCGCCACCTGCGGCAGCTGCGGCGCGAAAACCTCCCCCAGCCACAAGTTCTGCCCCGACTGCGGCGCCAAACTGTAGCCCTGAAAATGCACACGACAAAAAGCCCCCGGGACCGAGGTCCCGGGGGCTTTTTCAATATTCAGGGGGTGAGAGGTAGAGCGACGGTCTTAGCGATCCAGATTGCCGGTGGGAATACCCAGCGCGGCGAAGGCCACCGCCACCTCCGCCGCTGGAACTGGGGGCACTGGCTAGCTACCGGATCGGAGCTTGAAACCCGCGTGAGAGCAGCATTTCGCGGACTGTAAGGGGGCGATCAACATAGCCCAGCGCCATGGCGGGCGTCGTCCCTTTCGGCAGGGACGGATGGGGGCGGTGCCAATTGTGGATCAGCCGCAGGACGGTAATAGCGCGTTGCAGGCCATCGGTCTTCTTGGCGTAGTGATTCTGGCGTCGGCGCAGGGCGCTGCAGCGTCTGCGGATGCTGCTGTTGTTGACCTCGACGTGGTTGGCATGGACCTCCGCCTTCGGGGAGATGGCCGTGAAGGGATGTTCCTGCTGTCGGCGGGCAATCCGCCGTCGGCCCTGGGAACGTTTCACCTTGGCTGCCAGTTCAACGCCGTAGGGCAGGCTCTTGCGGTAGCGGATGTGCGTGTTGAATCATAAGATTTGTTACCCATCTAATTGACGTCTACCATTGCCTCAAGATCAGCTCCCCTCGCTGATAGCGATTGCAACTGCTGACTCAGGACACTGCGGGCATGGTCAATCCGCCACTGCTGGATCCGGCGTTGCAACGTCCGCAGTTGGGAGTTGAACTGACTGGGCTTGTCTGAGAAATTCGGACACAGGGCTTAGCCTGCTAGGGGCAGGATAGCCGGTTGGTCGTGGAACTCGGCTTCCACCTGATTGGGGGAGCGG
>CAWUMD010000136.1:0-6864 GCA_963923365.1 uncultured bacterium | reverse complement strand
GTGGCCCGACTGGGCGATCGCTATCGCTGCCTGAGCTTCGACTTCAGCGGCTTCGGTGATTCCCCCGCCAGCAACCACGATGGTTCCCCCGAGGCCTACGCCCACGAGACCCTGGCCCTGATGGACCATCTGGGCATTGAGCGGGCCTGGATCGTCGGCCATTCCCTCGGGGGCAGCGTCGCCGTCTGGACTGCCCACCTGGCCCCGGAGCGGGTGCTGGGCGTCGTCGGCCTCAATGCCGGGGGGGGCATCTACATCCAGGATGAGTTCGAACGCTTCCGGGGAGCCGGGCGGCAGCTTCTGCGGTTCCGCCCCCGCTGGCTGGCCGAAGCCCCCCTGCTCGATCAGGTCTTCGCCCGCGACAGCGTGGCCACTCCCCTGGCTCCCACCTGGGGCCGCCAGCGACTGCGGGATTTCATCCGGGCCGATGCGATCGCCGCCGCCCGGGCCCTGCTTAACTCCACCACCGCCGAGCAGGTGCACCGGCTGCCCTGTCTGATGGCCGGTCTGGCGGTCCCGGCCCACTTCATCGGTGGCACCGAGGACCGGATCATGCCGCCGGACTTCGTACGCCACCTCGCCAGCTTCCATCCTGACCTCGGCAGCGGCGGCGACAACCTGCGCCTGCTGCCCAACTGTGGCCACCTGGCGATGGTCGAGCAACCGGAAGCCGTGGCCCGGGCCCTAGCGGCCCTCCTGGCCCAGCAGCTGCAGTCGGTAGAGGCTGGCGTATAGGCCACCCGCCGCCAGCAGCTGCTCATGGCTGCCACTTTCCGCCAGCACCCCCTGCTTGAGCACCAGAATCCGGTCGACATTGCGGATAGTCGATAGCCGGTGGGCGATCACGATGGCGGTGCGATCGACCAGCAGCTGATCCAGGGCCTGCTGAATCTTCGCCTCGGTGACCACGTCCAGATTGGCAGTAGCTTCATCGAGCACCAGAATGCGGGGATCGCGGATCGCCACCCGGGCGAAGGCCAGCAGCTGCTTCTGGCCCCCGGACAGGTTCGCCCCTCGCTCCCGCAACTGGGTGCGGTAGCCCTGGGGCAGGTCCTGGATGAATTCGTTGACCCCGGTGCGCTCGGCAGCGGCCTGCACCGCCGCCAGGTCGTAGGCTTCGCCCAGGGCGATGTTGCTCTGCACATCCCCGGCGAACAGGAAGCCATCCTGGAGAATCACCCCCAGATGTCGGCGCAGCTCCGCCTGGGGGATGTCACGGATGTCGACACCATCCACCAGAATCCGGCCCCGGGTCGGTTCGTAGAGGCGGCAGAGCAGACGAATAATCGAGCTCTTACCCGCGCCGGTGGGGCCGACCAGGGCCACCTTCTCGCCGGGGCGGAGGGTGAAATCCAGCCCCCGCAGCACCGGTTCCTCGGGCTTGTAGCCGAACCAGACATCCTCGAAGCGGATTTCCCCGAGACGGGACGGATCGGCCACCGCCGCCGCGTGGGGCGCCACGTCGCGGATTTCCAGCGGTTCACTGAGTAGGTCGTCAATCCGTTCGACGGCGGTCAGCCCCGCCTGGATCGAGGTGAACTTCTCGGCCAACTGGCGCAGCGGGTCGAACAGCCGCTGGGAGTAGAGGATAAAGGTGGCCAGCAGACCGAAGTTCATCTGGTTCTGCAGCACCAGCCAGCTACCCAGCCAGAGCACTCCGGCGATCGCCGCCAGGGCAATCCACTCCAGGGTGGCGGAGATAGCCGAGTCGTGGAAGATGGTGCGGTCGATCTCCCGGATGTAGCGCTGGTTGGTGCGCTCGAAGTCCTCGGCGTTGCGCTGCTCGCGCCGGAACAGCTGGACGATGCCGATGCCGGTGATGTTCTCCTGCAGGGCGGCGTTGAGGCTGGCCAGTTCCTCCCGGGCCCGGTAGTTGGCGGCGCGGTACTGCTTCTGAAACCAGACGATCAGCCAGGTGGTGGGGATCAGCAGCACCACCAGCAGCAGGGCCAGCTCCCACTGCAGCCAGAACATGGAAATGCCGATCACCAACAGGGTGAACAGATCACTGATGATGCCCACCGCGCCGGTGGAGAAGACATCACCCAGGGCATCCACATCGCTGGTGAGACGGGTGATGATCTTGCCCACCGGCGTGCGGTCGAAGAAACGCACCCCCAGAGAGGTGACGTGGGCGAACAGATCGGCACGGATGGCAGCGGTGACCCGCTGTCCCGCCTCCTGCACCAGATAGCCCTGGGTGCCCCGAAAGGCCAGCTTCACCAGCACCGTCAGTAGCAGCAGACCGGTGAGCCAGTGCAGGCCCTGGGTCTTGGGCATGCTGCTGAGAAACGACCAGGTCGGCTCGTTCTTGAGCAGGGAGATGGCCTGGCCGACGATGATCGGCTGCAGCGCTCCGGCGATCGCCAGGGGCAGCAGCAGCACCAGCGAGAGCACAATCAGACGGCGGTGGCGGCCCAGGTAGGGCGTCAGCTTGAGCAGCAGGGTCCAGTCGCTGACGCGGGTGGCGGTCATGGGATTCCAGAGATGGGAAGAGAACTAGACGGAGGCTTGGGCCTGCACCTGGGCGCGGATGCCTTCAATCACCCCGGCCAGGTTCTCGGGGTTGATCCGGTAGCTGTGGGGGTTGGCGATCAGACGGGCGGTGCTCTCGAACAGCACCTCGATCTCCGTCAGGCCGTTCTCGCGCAGGGTGGTGCCGGTGGCCACGAGGTCGACAATTGCCTCGGACATACCGGTAATCGGACCCAGCTCCACGGATCCGGAGAGGGGAATGATCTCCACCGGCAGATCCAGCTCGCGGAAGTAGGCACGGGCACTGTGGACGAACTTGGAGGCGATGCGGCTATGGGCCGGCAGATCCACCGCCCGGCGGTAGTCACTGCTCTGCTTCACGGCCACGGACATGCGACAGCCACCGAAGCCGAGATCCACCAGCTGGGCCACCTTGGCTCCCTTCTCGCGCAGGACGTCGTAGCCGACCACGCCCAGATCTGCCTGGCCGTACTCGACATAGACGGGCACATCACCATTGCGCACCAGCAACGCCCGGGCCCGTCCGGTGGGGTCGACAATCTGCAGCTGGCGATTGCCCTTGTCCAGAAAGGCACTGAAATCGAGGCCGACAGCCTGAAACAGCCGGATGGTGTCCTTGAGCAGGGCGCCTTTGGCCAGGGCAACGGTGAGCATGGAGAGGGGCTGGCAGAACCCAACGATTCTATCAAGGCGACTTCACGGTCCCCAGGCCTCAAGCGCAGAGCCACCGGTGGCGATCGCCACCGGTGGCTCTGGAGCGTCAGTTGCTGGTGCTCTAGCGACCGAGCAGGCTGAAGGCCTGGGCATCGTCGGGTTCGGGCAGACCGAACACCTTGCAGAAGGTCTTGACCACCTTGAAGCCGCTGTCGACGGACTCGAGCGGGTCCTTGCGCAGGCGGTGGCGCAGGCAGACGGCGATAATCCGCTGGATGTCCTCGAGGGTGACTTCGGTGCGACCCTCGTAGGCGGCGATCGCCTTGGCGGCACGGTTGGTCACCAGGTCACCCCGCAGCCCATCCACATCCAGTTCCGAGCAGACAGCGGAGATCTTCACCCGCAGGTCGTAGTCGAGGTTCACCTGGGGCAGCCGGTTCTGGGCCTCGACGATGCGGGCCTGAATCGCATCCTGCTCGGCCTGGTAGCGGTTGAGGAATTCCAGGGGGCTCTGGTCGAAGGTGGAGCGCTGTTCCACCACCTGCACCCGCAGTTCGGGGTCACGGACGGTGCGCACTTCCACACTCATGCCGAAGCGGTCCAGCAGCTGGGGACGCAGTTCCCCTTCCTCGGGGTTACCCGAGCCCACCAGCACGAAGCGGGCCGGGTGACGGATGGAAACGCCTTCACGCTCCACGGTGTTCCAGCCGGAGGCCGCGGAGTCGAGCAGCACGTCCACGAGGTGGTCGTCGAGCAGGTTGACTTCGTCGACGTAGAGAATGCCGCGGTTGGCTTTGGCCAGCAGACCCGGTTCGAAGGCCTTGACGCCCTCGGAGAGCGCCTTTTCGATGTCGATGGTGCCGCAGACGCGGTCTTCGGTTGCGCCCAGGGGCAGATCCACCATCTGCACCTTGCGCTTGGCCAGGTGGACGGACTCGCCCCGGGCGATGCGCTCCCGCACCTCGTTACTCATCAGCTCGGGGTCGGTGGGGCTGCTGTTGTAGGGGTCGTCGGCAACGACGTCGATTTCCGGCAGCAGATCCGCCAGGGCCCGGATGGTGGTGGACTTACCCGTGCCGCGATCGCCCATGATCATCACGCCGCCCAGCTTCGGGTCGATGACATTGAGGATCAGGGCCAGCTTCATTTCTTCCTGACCGACGATGGCGGTGAAGGGGAAGACGGTCCGGCGAGTCGCGGTTGCGGTCACGGGGATTCCTGCTGATTTCAGGCGGGCAAAGCATTATTCTGCCATAGCCCCGGAAAGCCTCCCGAGCGGCGAAGCGGGCCGCCGCCTAGGATCGGAAGGCCCTCCTCCAGCGCCACCGATGCCCTCCCAGCTCTACCTGCCTCCCACCCCCCTGCGCAACGGCTGGGTGATGACGGTCCATGCGGCCCTGCGGGCCGGACGCAACTGGGAGCAGACCGTACGGGAACCGGAACCGCCGCTGCAGAGCCATATCTTCCAGGGCCACGGCGGCGTTCCCATCGCCGGGCGCTGGGGGGTACCCCCGGCGGCCCACGGCACCCTGATCGCTACCTACGGGATCACCGGTGACCTGGACAACCAGTGGCTGCTGCAGATCCAGGCCCGCAAGGCCTTCGCCCGAGGCTACGCCCTGGTGCTGTTCGACTGGCGGGCCCACGGCGAGACCCTGCGCCTCTCCCCGGCCCTGACCAGCGATGGTCTCAACGAGGGCCACGACTACCTGCAACTGGCGGCCCAGGCGAAGGCCCTCGGTTGCCCGGCCCCCTACTGGTTCTGCGGCTATTCCCTGGGGGGGCAGCTGGCCCTCTGGGGGGTGCGCGAAGCCCAGCGGCAGGATCTGGGCTCCCTGGGGCTGCGGCCCGAGGAGATTGGCGGCGGGGTCGTCCTCTGCCCCAACCTCGACTCCAACCGCTCCCTCACCTACCTGACCCATCACCCCTGGGGACGCCAGCTAGAGAAGGCGATTGTGCGCCAGCTGAAGCTGCTGATCCGCAGCTATCACCAGCAGCATCCCGGGCAGGTGGATCCCCGGGCCGTGCATCGGCTGCAATCGATCGCCGACTTCG
Organism: uncultured bacterium; assembly: GCA_963923365.1. Classification (GTDB taxonomy): domain Bacteria; phylum Cyanobacteriota; class Cyanobacteriia; order Synechococcales; family Synechococcaceae; genus CAWUMD01. Next base: position 1,659 of record CAWUMD010000136.1, on the reverse strand, counting down.
ACCGGGAGTTCGTGATCGGCCGTCTGGGCTTCGACAGCGTGGCTGACTACTACACCGCCAGCAGCGTCCTGCCCTGGCTGGGGGAGCTGCAGCGGCCGACCCTGGTGATCTACGCCGAGGATGACCCGCTCTTCTCGCCTGAGATTCCGGCGGAGCTGGCGGCGATCGCCCAGGACCATCTCCATCTCGACCTGCACCTGACCCGCCACGGCGGCCATCTCGGCTACCTCAGCTCGGGCCGGGGCCTGCGGGCCTGCGGCGACCCCGACCGCTGGTGGGCGGTCAACCGGATGCTCGACTGGCTGGACCGGCAATCCAGTCCCGCCATCAGGGCGTTGGCTTCGGCAGCGACGTGACCGTCAGCACCTGGGGCGGCGTCGCATCCGCCGGGTAGAACAGCCGCACCCGCACCCGCCGATTGCTGAAGGGCGGCAGGGTCAGGGTGGCCAGGGGATCCCCCTGCTGGCCCCGCCGCTGCACCAGATGCCAGTCACGCAGCTGCATCACCCCCTGGTCATCGGTGTACTGCACCCGCACCGTGCCCCGGAAGAAGACCTGACTGAGCAACGAGGGCGCGTCGAGAAAGCGCAGGCCAGCCTGGCTGAGCTGGTCCTCCTTGATCGGCGTCTCGAAGCGGACCTGTACGGTCTGGGCCCAGGGCTTGAGGTTGGTCAGCGGCAGCTCCAGGTCGTACTCGACCCCGTAATTACCGTGGGCCTCGTAGGCCGTGTCGGGGTAGCGGGCGACCATCGGCGCCGTCTGGTTCTGGCCCGTGCCCAGACGGCCACCCCGCAGACTGCTGATCGGCCAGGACACTGATTGCCCCGGCGCGGGTAGCCCGAGGGTACGGTAGCCGGGATCCGCCAGCCGGGTCTGCCAGCGGTTACCCATCGAGACCCCGGCCACCCGACCATAGATGATCCCTCCCGGTTTCTCGGGCGGAGTTGGCGTCTTATCCCGGGGGCCAGCAAGGGCGCCATTCTGCAGCAACCCCAGCCAGTCCTCGGGTTTGGGCACATCATTAGTCGCCACCACCCCGGCGCTGTCCGCGGGCCGGTACATCGCCAGGGTGGCCAGTTCCACCGGGGCATCGCTGCGCAACTGCAGCAGACCGGACAGACCGTTCAGGGCCGGTCGGGTCCCCCGCAGCGGCACCGGCCAGACCCAGAGCACCTGGGTCGTACGGGCCGGGATCACCCATGCCGCCGGTAACGGACTCGGTGCCTGACGCAGAAGTTCGGTGGTCACCCGGCCGCCCGGACCCGAGAAGATCATCCCGGCATCATTGGCCGTCACGGAGGGGAAGGGCAGGAAAGGGGCATCGGGCTGGGTCAGGTAAGCCAGACCGGTCAGGCGGGTCAGAGTGAGGGGGCGATCGCCGGGGTTGGCGGCCACCAGGGCCACGAACAGCCCTTTATCGGGCTCACCGATATCCTCCTTGCCGATGTGGTGCAGGAATACATCGAAGCGCCCCGTCAGCGGGTAGTTGAGGTGGGCGGCAGGGTTGGCCCGCCCCGTCCCCGCAAACGTGGACAGCAGAATGCCATCGGTCTGCACCAGCTCCGGACTGTTGCTGTTGAACACCGGCACCGGATCGAGGCGGCCCGGCAGGGGCCGCACCACCTGGGTCCGCAGCACCGGCTGCGGGCTGGGGGTGGG
>CAWUMD010000135.1:0-6975 GCA_963923365.1 uncultured bacterium | reverse complement strand
ACCAGATCCGAGAGGTCCTGGCGCTGGGTGGTGCGGTTGGTGGGCACCACCGTCACCTCCAGCTTGTAAGTCTTCTCGAATTCCAGCTCCTCGGTCTTGGCGGTGCCGGTCATGCCCGAGAGCTTCGGGTAGAGCAGGAAGAAGTTCTGGTAGGTAATGCTGGCCAGGGTCTGGGTCTCCGGCTGGATCTCCACCCCTTCCTTGGCTTCAACGGCCTGGTGCAGACCGTCGCTCCAGCGGCGACCGGGCATCACCCGACCGGTGAACTCATCGACGATCACGATCTCGCCGCCACGGACGATGTAATTGACGTCCTTGAGGAACAGTTCCTTGGCCTTGATCGCGTTGAAGACGTAGTGAGCCCAGGGATCGTTGCTGTCGAACAGATCGGTCACCCCCAGCATCTGCTCAGCCCGCTCGAAGCCTCGCTCGGTCAGCAGGACGTTACGGCCCTTCTCATCGACTTCGTAGTCGTTGTCGGGCTCCTCCTCGCTGTCGTTGGTGTTGATCGTGCTGCGCTCCAGGGCGGCGGCGACGGCGGCGGCCTGCAGGTACTTTTCGCCGGGGCGCTCCACCTGCCCGGAGATGATCAGCGGCGTGCGGGCCTCGTCGATCAGGATCGAGTCGACTTCATCGATCACGCAGTAGTTGAAGGGCCGCTGCACCACCTCGTCCATGGTCACGGCCATGTTGTCGCGCAGGTAGTCGAAGCCCAGTTCGCTGTTGGTGGCGTAGGTGATGTCGCAGGCGTAGTTGCGTCGGCGCTCCGCCGGGGTCATACCCGACTGGATCAGACCGACGCTCAGGCCCAGGAAGCGGTGCACCTGCCCCATCCATTCGGCGTCGCGGCGGGCCAGGTAGTCGTTGACGGTGACGACGTGGACGCCCTTGCCGTTGAGGGCGTTCAGGTAGGCAGGCAGGGTGGCGACCAGGGTCTTCCCTTCCCCGGTGCGCATCTCGGCAATCTGACCGTCGTTGAGGATCATGCCGCCGATCATCTGCACGTCGAAGTGGCGCATCCCCAGCACCCGCTTGCCCGCCTCGCGCACGACAGCGAAGGCTTCGGGCAGAATCTCGCCGAGAATTTCCTGCTCCTGATCGCGGTTCTTCGCCTGGGCCAGCCTCTCCCGGAATTCGCCGGTTTTGGCGATCAGGGCCTCATCGGAGAGGGGGGCAATTTCCTCTTCATAGAGATTGATTTCGGTGACGAGCGGCTTGTACTTCTTGACCTTCCGTTCGTTGGGATTGCCGAGCAGGAAATTGAACATGGGAAAGATCCTGAAGTCGCGTCCGTGATCAGGCCCGCGGGCCCGCCTCCGTCACGCCTATGGTATCAGCGACGACCGGGCGCTCCGGGCCGTTGCTGCTGCACACTGGGGGCAGAATTCCACCACCGCCGATGCCCTTTGATGCCGAAGCCCTCAAGGACCGTCTGGACGATCTGATTTCCCGCTACCGCTCGCGGGTGGATTACCTGGCGATCCGGCTGGAAGCCTCGGAAACCACCGACCTCTGGCTGCGGGGCGATCGCTTCGAGACCCTGAGCGAGGCGATCGGACTGGGAGGCCAGGTGCGGGCCTGCTTCCGGGGGGGCTGGGGCTTCGCCAGCTTCAACCGCCTCGATAGTCTGGAGGCCCAGCTGCAGGCGGCGATTGACTCGGCCCGGCTGCTGGGGGATGACGAAACGGTGCTGGCGCCAGTGGAGCCGGTGCGGGCCCGCTACGAACTGCCGCTGCGGGGGCGTGATCCGCGGCAGGTGCCCCTGGCGGAGAAGCAAGCCCTGTGCGAACACTACGGCGAGGTGCTGCGCTCGGTCGGGGATGCGATCGCCACGGTCTCGGTGCGTTACGGCGACAGCCGCCAGCAGGTGCTGCTGGCTACCTCTGACGGCACGATGCTCGAGCAGTCCTGGTCGGATCTGGAGATGCGCTTCGCCGCCACCGCCCGCCAGGGAGATCAGGTGCAGACCGGCCGCGAGACCACCGGCTCCCGCAACGGCTGGGAGGACGTGACCGCGCTGGATGCCCAGGTGCGGGGTGCGGCGGAACGGGCGGCAACCTCTCTGACCCTGCCGGTAGTGCGGGGCGGCACCTATCCGGTGGTGATCGACCCGATTCTGACGGGGCTGTTCGTCCACGAGGCCTTCGGCCACCTGAGCGAGGCGGATATGGTCTACGAAAACCCGGACATGCTCGAAACCATGAGCCTGGGCCGCCGCTTCGGACCCGACAGCCTGCAGATCTTCGACGGGGCGGCTCCCGAAGGCCACCGGGGCAGCTATGGCTACGACGACGAGGGGGTCCCTGCCACCACCACCCAGCTGATCACCGACGGACGGCTGACGGGGCGGCTGCATTCCCGCGAGACGGCGGGGCGTCTGGGTGAGCAACCCACGGGTAACGCCCGCTGCCTCGACTACCACTACCCGCCGATCGTGCGCATGACCAACACCTGGATCGGTCGGGGCCACACGCCGGTGGATCGGCTGATCGATGGCATCAGCGAGGGAGTCTACGCCCGCAACTGGCTCGGGGGGATGACCAACGGTGAGATGTTCACCTTCACCGCCGGGGAGGCTTGGATGATCCGCAACGGCGCACTGGCGGAACCGGTGCGGGACGTCACCCTGTCGGGCAATGTCTTCTCCACCCTGGCGGACATCGAGGCGATCGGTGATGACTTCGTCTGGGATGAGTCCGGTGGCTGCGGCAAAGGCGGCCAGAGCGGGCTGCCTGTGGGCTGCGGCGGTCCCAGCCTGCGCATCCGCAATGTCGTGGTCGGGGGCGAAGCGGCCGAGGACTGATCCGGGTTCTTCAGGGGTGACTCCATGCCCGGTCCACCTGGAACTGCAGATCCTGGAGGCTGCTGTCGTTGGTCAGCACCCGGTCTGCCAGGGCGCATTTGTCTTCGATCGGCATCTGGGCAGCGAGGCGCTGGTGGGCCTGGTCTGGGGTGAGGCTGTCCCGCAGGCAGAGGCGATCGATCTGGGTGTTCTCGCGGCAGGCCACCACCCAGATGTCGTCGCACAGACCCGTCAGTCCGGCCTCGAACAGCAGCGGAATCATCAGCACTACCGCCGGTTCGGTCTGCAGTTCCGCCAGCCGCTGCTCGAAGCGGTGACGCACGTAGGGGTGAATCTGGTGCTCCAGCCAGCGGCGCTCGACGGGATTGCTGAAGACGATGTCGCCGAGGCGGCGGCGGTCCAGGGCACCGTTGGTCTGCAGCAGCTGCGGGCCGTAGCGTTCCGCCACCCGGCCCAGGATCGGCGAGCCGCTGGCCACAGCCTCCCGGGAATAGCTATCGGCATCCAGCACGGGTACGCCGTAGCGCTGGTGCAGGTAGTGGGCGACCGTGGATTTGCCGGTGGCGATGCCGCCGGTGAGGCCGATGCGACGCTGGGGCATGGACGGGAGTTCAGAGGAGGCTTGGCCCGATTATTGTCCGAGTGGCGCTGCCTGACCAGCGATCCGGGATCAGCGCCGGGTCGCCCAGACCCCCAGCGCCTCGGTCAGCCCCTCCAGGGTGTATTCCCGGGCTTCCACATCCACCCGCCCGAACAGGTCCTGACAGGCTTCGGAGGTCTGGGGGCCGATGGAGGCGATCGCCACCCCCGAGAGGTGAGCCGCCCAGTCGGGACCGAAGTGCTCCCGGGCTAGCTGGCCGAAGTGGCGCACGGTCTTGGAGCTGGCGAAGGTGATGGCGCTGACGCGGTTGTTCTTCAGGGCTGCCAGGGTCTCCAGGGGGATTTCCTTGGGGCAGCGGGACTCGTAGGCGGCGACCTCCACCACCTCGGCGCCGCGATCGCGCAGCTGCTGCACCAGCACCTCCCGGCCACCGCTCTCCACCCGCGGGAAGAGAATCCGCAGGCCCCGGGGATCGGCCGGGAACTCTGCCGCCAGGGCATCGGCCACGAAGTCGGTGGGCGTGAAGTCGGGCTGACGGCCGAACTCGCCCAGAACGGCAGCGGTCTTGCGGCCAACCACGGCAATCTTCAGGGCGTCCGGCAGGGTGCGCCCCAGGTGCTCAAGCCGCTGCGTACAGGCCTCGACACCGTTGGCGGAGGTGAGAATCAGCCAGTCGAATGTCTCAAGCTCGGCAAGAGCTTCATCCAGGGCCTCCCAGCTGGTGGGCGGACCGATCTCCAGGGTGGGCATCTCCAGCACGGCTGCTCCAGCCTGCTCCAGCAGGTTGCGGAAACTGTCGGACTGACCGGCGGAGCGGGTCACCAGCACGGTCTGGCCCTGCAGGGGGGTGTCAGTCATCGGTCGGGGCATGCCAGTACTCCCGCAAGCGTACAACCTCCCCCACGACGATCACACAGGGGGCCAGTTCCTCCCCGGCGGTGGCTGCCAGGATGCGCCCCAGGGGCGCGCTCCAGATCCGCTGCTCCGGCTGTCCAGCCCAGCGGATGATCGCCACCGGGGTTTCGCCGGAACAGCCGTGCTGGATCAGCTGCTGCACCAGCTCCGGCAACTGGCGACCGCCCATCAGCAGCACCAGGGTGTCGAGGTGGGCCAGGGTTTCCCAGTCGAGGGCATCAGGGTCGTGGGCGGTGAAGCAGCCGAAGCCCCGGCTCAGCACGGGGTCGGTGAGGGGTATGCCCGCCAGCAGTGGTGCCGCCAGGGCGCTGGAGAGGCCCGCCAGCACATGAAAGCGGCAGCCCGCCTCGCGCAGGGCCTCCATTTCGCTGGCGGCCCGCCCGAAGATGAAGGGGTCCCCGGCCTTGAGGCGCACCACCTGGGCGCTCTGGCGGGTGCGCTCCACCAGCAGCCGGTTGATCTCGGTCTGGGGGGTATCCCGGCCGCCGCCGCGCTTGCCCACATCCAGTCGTTCACAGCTCGGCGGCACCAGATCGAGCACCCGCTCGTCCACCAGGGCGTCGTAGACCAGTACCTCCGCCCGACCCAGGCAGTCGCGCACCTCCTGGGTGAGGAAGCGCACATCCCCCGGGCCTGCGCCCACCAGCCAGCAGCAACCGCTCATAGCCTGATGCCCATGCTCTCCAGTTGCCGGGCCAGGGCCTCGCCCTCGGGGTTGCCCTGCTCCCGATACAGCGTCACCGCCGTGCGGAAGGACTCCCGGCTGCCCTCAATCTGCCCGGCCTGGAGCAGGGCGGTGCCAAGGTTCTGGTGCAGGGCAGCGGCGGTGGGGTTGAGGGCGATGCCCCGCTGGTAGGCCTCGACGGCGGCCACGAGGTTGCCCAGCTGCCGCTGCAGAATGCCGAGGTTGTACCAGCCCGCCACGAAACCGGGGTCGATCTGCACGGCCCGGTTGGCGAAGTTCAGGGCTACCCCCAGCCGTCCTTCCTCGCGGTAGATCTGGGCGAGATTGCTGATCGCGCCCAGCTTCAGACAGGGGGTGAGCTCCACGGCTTCGGCGTCGTGGTAGTGGCGGGCGGCCCGTTCCAAATCGCCCTCGCGCTGGTGCAGCAGCCCCAGGTGGAAGTGCAGTTCGTAGCGCAGCTCCGGTTCGCTGGGGTTGCGCTTGAGGCCGTGACGCAGCAGCTTCAGGGCCGCTTTGCTGTCGCCCTGTTCGGCCTTGAGGGCCCCGAGTTTGCTGCAGCTGTAGGTGTCGTCGGGGTGCTGTTCCAGGTAGGCACTCAGCAGTCGCTCGGTGCGCTCGGCCTTGGCCTGCTCGTTGATCCGCTCCGGGCGGTAGCCGCTGTGGGCGATCGCCGGGGTCGTCAGCTGGGCCACCTGCCAGTGGCTCTCCTGCTGGCGCAGGGCCAAAACCGCATCGTCGATGCTCTCGTGGTAAGGCCGGTTGAAGCGGATTCCCGGGTGGCGACGGAACAGTCGCGACACGGCGGACCAGGGGCTGCCGTTCCCTTCCTCGCGGCGCAGCAGTACGGCAGCCAGCAGCTCGGGCCGGGCCATGGCGGCGCTGATTTCAGCCTTCGCCTGCGGCAGCAGCACTTCATCGGCGTCGAGCACCAGCACCCAGTCGCCGGTCACCTTCTCCAGGGCGGCGTTACGGGCGGCGGCGAAGTCGTCGGTCCAGGGCACATCGTAGACCCGGGCTCCGGCGGCCAGGGCGATCGCCGCCGTCTCATCGCTGGAGCCGGTGTCGGCGACCACGATCTCATCCACCCAGCCGCGCACCGATTCGAGGCAGGCCCCGAGCAGGGCGGCTTCGTCCTTGACGATCATGCAGAGGCTGAGGGACATGGCGTTTGTGTCGCAGTGCCAGCCCAGTATCCCCCAGGCTCCGAGGTCAGCTCCAGCCCTGCAGGCGGTAGGTCCAGAGCCCGAGGTATTCCTTCAGGCAGCGGGTGGTATCCGCCAGGGCCTCGGCGTCCGGCAGCAGGTCCAGCACAAGGTTCTCGAGACCCGGTGCGGCGGTGTCGCGCCAGTTGCGCTGCCAGTCCGTGGGGGCGGCAATCGCCGGGATGCCGACTTTTTGGAAGGTCGCCAGGGCGCGGGTCATGTGGGTGGCGCTGGTGACCAGCAGCACCGGCTGTGGGTCGGGCCCCAGCAGCTTCTTCACCTCCAGGGCGTTCTCGCGGGTGTTGAGGGAGGCGTGGTCCAGCTTCAGAGCTTTCTCCGGCACGCCCTCGGCCTTCAGCAGTGTCGCCATGTCATCCGCTTCCGAGGGCCGGAAGACGCCGGGCTGCCAGGTGATCCGGCCCCCGCTGAGGATCAGGGTCGGGGCCTTGCCCAGCCGCCACAACTGGGCGCCGTAGAGGACGCGATCGCCTGCTTCCGCCACCTCCGGGCGACCGCTGGGGTTGCGACTGCTCTGCACTCCGCCGCCGAGCACGACGATGGCGCTGGCCCTGGGCAGGCTTTCGGCGCGGGCGGCGCTGAGGTAGGGATTCTCCAGGGACTGGATCAGCGCCCGGCTGACCAGGGTGGTGCTGCTCAGCCAGAGAATCCCCAGGCCAGCAGCGGTCAGGCCCCGGGCCAGCTGCGGGCGTCGGGGGGCGACCCCGAGGGCGATCGCCAGCAGCAGGGTCGTCAGCCCCAGGGGGTAGCC
>CAWUMD010000134.1:0-7055 GCA_963923365.1 uncultured bacterium | reverse complement strand
GAGGCGAATCAGGTCGAGCTGGAACGGCCCGGCGCTGAAGCGGGGGTTGAGCTGGCGATCGAACTCGAACTTGCTCAGCATCACCTGTAGGGAGCGGATGCTGCTCTGGTTCAGCGGCGGTCCTTCGACGATCCGGGCCCGGAACACCGGCTGGAAGCGATCGAAGGGCAGATCGACCGTCATCTCCTGCCCGGCCACGGTATCGAAGCCCTGGGCGTAGGCGAGGCTGTCCCAGCCGCTGCTGTCGCGCAGAAAGAACTTGTAGCGGTTGCCATCGCCCCGCAGGTGCAGGCGCAGACCCTGGTAACCATTCAGGTTGAGGGGCGGCTCCAGATTACGGCTGCGCACCGAGGCGAAGCCGCCGGAGTTGGCCGTCGAGACCTCACCGCTGAAGCGGGCACCCTCGGCGATCCAACTCAGGCCGCTGCGGCTGACCCCGCCCATGACCACGTCATCGAGGCTGCCCCAGAGCTGGCGCTCGGCGCTGGTGGCGGTAGCGAAGTTGATCACCGTCACCTCGGCTGCACCGCTGGGGGGACCCGGCAGGATGGGGGCAGCCGCCGTCGGGGCGGCCAGCCAGGGCAGGCTGCCCACCAGGGGCACGGCCCGGAAGAAGCTCAGAGTTTCGAGAAAGCGACCGACATTCCAGCGAGCCATGGTGCGTGTCAGAGGGAAGCGTTGAGGTTCTGTTGGGCGCGGGGGCCACTGGGTAGGGCGCTGACGTCGTCGCTGCCCCAGTCCCAGCCGCTGCTGTTCTCGCTGAAGTCTGCCAGACGGCCCTGACCCTCGGCCTGCTGCAGGTGCTCGGCGATCAAGTGGCCGAGGTAGTCCTCCAGGGGAACCCCGGCCTGACTGACGAGGTGCTGCAGACGGTGCACATCGGCGGCGGGCAGACGCAGGGTGACGGTACGGGCAAGCATGGGGCGCAGCGGAATTTGGCTGATACCAACTTACTCCTCTGCTGCCGAACCGCCCTTAGACGTAGCGGGTGAGGTTGACCCGGTAGCGTTCCTTCTTGGTGACGGCGACCTCGCCGACGGTGAGACGGCCCTTACCGCGCACCGCAATCAGGTCGTCGGTCTTCACCGGGGTGCTGGGCTGGGTCACGTCCTTCCAGTTCACCCGCACGTCTCCGGCGCTGATCAGGTCCACCATCTTGCTGCGGGACATCCCGAACCCGGCGGAGGCGATCGCATCCAGCCGCAGCGACGCCTCGACCGTGGTGATCTCCTTCTTCTGGGGTTCGCGGATGCGCAGTTCCTCGAGGGCGATCGCCCGGGTCTTCACCGGCACCGAGCGCACTTGGGTCAGGCTCAGACCGAGGAACTCCGTCAGTTCCGGCACCACAATCGCCTGGGCGCCGCGATCGCCGTTGACCAGAATGTCGCCCACCTTCTCGCGCACCAGCCCCGTACCCAGCAGCGCCCCCAGGAAATCCCGGTGGGTGGCGGTGTCGAACAGGAAGTTTCCGGCGATCTCCAGGGCCTGCACCGGAACCGCCTCGGGGAAAAGGGGAATATCGGCGCGGGCGATCGCCAGCCGCTGCCGTTCTGCCTGGGGATAGCCGCCCCAGGCCAGACAATGGACCTCCGTCAGCCGACCCAGCATCTGCCGGGCCTCGATCAGCTGGGGGGGTGAGAGGAAGTCGGTCTGGGTAACCTCCCAGGTGCGCAGCGCCTGCTCCGCCTTATCCAGCACCTGGGCCAGGACCTCCCGGTTCTCCAGCCCCCGGAGCAGATCCTCCCGGGGCAGCATCAGCGGGCCTCCCCGTAGAACTGAATCGACTCGGGGCGCAGTGGCCGCAGGACCTCTGCTGCCTGTTCGGCCAGGCTGTTGTCCCCTTCCACCAGCAGCAGGAACTTGCCCTCGTCGAGGCGATTGAGGAACGGCAGCAGATCGCCATTGGTGCTGCTGTTGGCCAGGTTGGTGCTGATCACGAAGCTACCCATCAGCCCCGAGATGCTGCCTGCCAGTCCGGCGACGATGCGGCTGCCCACCGGCCCCGCCCAGGCAAAGGTATCGAGATTGGTCATGAAACTGAAGGTCAGCCCACCCAGGAAGCCGAAGGGCAGCAGCCAGAGGGCCATCAGCTTGCGAATGCGCCGGGCCTTGAGCTTCGGGTTGAGCAGTTCCACCTCCTCGGCCGTCTTCAGACCCAGACCGACCTGGGTGATGGTCTCCTGGGGCAGGGCCGCTTTCACCAGGGCGGTGTAGGCGGTGTCGATGGCCTTGCGGCTCGAGAGCACGGCGATCAGGCAGTTCATGGCAGGGATGGGGTGTCCAGCGGAGTAAACCGGGTCCTTCGGATCTTAGAGACATCGGGACGGTCGCGCCGCCAGGTCCGGTAAAATGAACTACTTGGCCACTGTGCGGTTGCTATTCTCCATGCGCCGTCGGGGCTGTTCACCGTCCCCCGTATTCTGTCACCGACACTATGCCTAAGGTCCTTGTCTCCGATCCGATCGATCAGGTCGGGCTCGACATCCTCTCCCAGGTCGCCCAGGTCGACGTGAAGACGGGCCTTTCGCCCCAGGAACTGGCCGGGGTGATCAGCGACTACGACGCCCTGATGATCCGCTCCGGCAGCCGCGTCACCGCCGAAGTAATCGACGCCGCCACCAATCTGAAGATCATCGGCCGGGCCGGGGTCGGCGTCGATAACGTTGACGTCCCCGCTGCCACCCGCAAGGGCATCGTTGTCGTCAACTCCCCCGAGGGCAACACCATTGCTGCTGCCGAGCAGGCCCTCACCCTGATGATGGCCCTGGCCCGCCACACCCCCGATGCCCACGCCTCCACCAAGGGCGGCGGCTGGGATCGCAAGACCTTCGTCGGTACCGAGGTCTACAAGAAGACCCTCGGCGTCGTCGGCCTGGGCAAGATCGGCTCCCACGTCGCCAATGTCGCCAAGGCGATGGGCATGAAGATCATCGCCTTCGACCCCTTCCTCTCCCAGGAGCGGGCCGAGCAGCTGGGGGCCCGGCTGGTGGAGCTGGCCGAGCTGTTCCGGGAAGCCGACTACATCACCCTGCACGTCCCCAAGACGCCCCAGACCGCGAACATGATCAACGCGGAAACCCTGGCGACGATGAAGCCGACCTGCCGGATCATCAACTGCGCCCGGGGTGGGGTGATTGACGAAGCCGCCCTGGCTGACGCCATCCGCAACGGCGTGATTGCCGGTGCGGCCCTGGACGTGTTCGCCAACGAACCCCTCGAGGCCGACTCCCCCCTGCGTCAGCTCGACAAGAACGTCATCCTCACGCCCCACCTGGGGGCCTCCACCGCTGAGGCCCAGGTGAACGTGGCGATCGACGTCGCCGAGCAGATCCGTGACGTGCTGCTGGGTCTGCCCGCCCGCTCGGCGGTCAACATCCCCGGCCTCAAGGCCGATGTGATGGAGAAGATGCGCCCCTACATGCAGCTGGCGGAAACCCTCGGTAACCTGCTCGGTCAGGTTTCCGGCGGTCGGATTGACCAGCTGACCGTGCGCCTGCAGGGCGAACTGGCCTCCGAACCCGGCCAGCCCATCCGTCTGGCGGCCCTCAAGGGCCTGCTCACCGAGGCTCTGCGGGAGCGGGTCAACTACGTCAACGCCGACCTCGAAGCCAAGGAACGCGGCATCAAGGTCGTCGAGACCCATGATGAGTCGGTGCGCGACTACTCCGGTGGGTCTCTCTGCCTGACCGCCCACAGCGCCACCGGCGATCACAAGGTGGTCGGGGCCCTGGTCGGCGAAGGTGAAATCCGGATCACCAACGTGGACGAGTTCCCGGTGAACGTGCCCCCCAGCCGCTTCATGCTGTTCACCCGCCACCGGGATATGCCTGGCATCATCGGCCAGATCGGCTCGCTGCTGGGCAGCCACAACGTCAACATCGCCAGCATGCAGGTTGGTCGCCGCATCGTCCGTGGTGATGCCGTGATGGTGCTTAGCCTCGACGATCCTCTGCCCGAGGCCATCCTGGCCGAGGTCAAGCAGGTGGCAGGCATCAGCGATGCCTTCACCGTGGTGCTCTAGGCCCCGGTTCGACCCATTCTGATCACGGCGGGGCTTCGGTCCCGCCTTTTTTCTGTCCGGAGACGCTGCCATGCTCACGACCACCTGGTGGGAAATTTCCGTTCACACCGACCCGCTGTTCGAGGACCTGCTGTTCTGGCTGCTGGAGGAGTTCGGCTGTCGCGGCACGGCCCGGGAGTCCCGGGCGGACGGTTGTCTGGTACGCAGCTACATCCACAGTGAGCTGGCGGATGAACAGGCGCTGGCTGGCCTGGTGACCCGGCTGGAAGCGGCGGCGGCGGATCTGGAACTGTCGCCGCCCCGGGTGAGCTGGGACAGTCTGGCCGAGGAGGACTGGTCCCAGAGCTGGAAGCAGCATTGGAAACCGGAACCGATCGGCGATCGCTTCCTGATTCAACCGGCCTGGCTGGAGCCCGAACCCACCGACCGGATTCGCCTGACGCTCGACCCGGGCACGGCCTTCGGTACCGGAGCTCATCCCACCACCCAGCTCTGCCTGGAAGGGTTGGAGCAGGAAGCTGCCCGTCAGCCCCTGGCGGGTCAGGTGCTGGCAGACATCGGCTGCGGTTCCGGCATCCTGGCGATCGGGGCGCTGCTGCTGGGGGCCGAGAAGGTCTACGCTGTCGACACCGACCCCCTGGCGGCGGATGCCACCCGCAGTAATGCCGACCTCAACGGTCTGAGCGAGGCCCAGCTCTGGAGTGCCGCCGGGTCGGTCAATGAACTGCAGCCGATCGTTGCGGCCGGAAAGCCCTTCGACGGCATTCTCTGCAACATCCTGGCTCACATCATCCAGATGCTGATGCCTCAGATCACGGCCCTGAGCCGCCCTGGCACCTGGGGTATCCTCAGCGGCACCCTGGCCACCCAGGCTCCGGGTCTGACCGCCACCCTGGAGGAGTTCGGCTGGGAGGTCACCGCCCAGGTGAATAAGGGCGACTGGTGCCGCCTGCACATCCTCAAACGCTGATGCGGCAGCCCTGCTCGGCGGCGCGGCGGCAGGCATCGGCCACCCGCAGAGCGTAGAGACTCTGCTCCGGTTGCAGGTAGAGAGGGCTGCCCGTAAGCAGGTGATCGACCACCTGGCGGGTGTCCTCGCCGAACAGACCCCGCCGACCCCCGACCGTCAGGGGCTCAGGCCCTGCTGCCGTGGTCAGTTCGCCGGTTTCCCCTGCGAAGGTCAGGGCCCCCTCCAGTCCCTGCACCTCCAGGCGCCGCTCCGGCTGCCAGACGCTTTCCCCCTTGGCGTAGACCAGTTCGCCGATAGCGCCGCTGGCGAACTCCAGGGTGGCGCGGCACCAGACGTCCCGATAGAGATCCTCCCCCTCGGGCCAGGTGCGGTAGTCGGCGCTGACCGCCGTCACCGGCCCGAAGGCATCGGTGAGCCGATGCACCCGCGATAGGGCTCCCACCAGCGGGAAACCGAAGCGCTGGCGGCGGAAGCTCCAGCGATCGCCCACCGGACGCTTGGGGGCGACGGTGCGGTAGAGCACCTGCCGCACCGTCCCGACTCGAGGCAGGTGCTCCTTCAGGGCCCGATGCACGCCCCCCAGCAACTCGATGTGCTCGATGTGCAGGAGTCGCTGGCGATCGCGGGCCAGCTGCACCAGGGCCTCCGCCTCCGCCGGGTCCAGGGCGAGGGGGTACTCGACCACCGTGTGACAGCCCTGCTCCAGGCTGGCGCGGGCGATCGCGGCGTGACGGTCGTTCTCGTTGGCCACCACCACCAGATCCGGCTGCATCCGCTCCAGCATCTGCTCCCAGTTGTCCCAGGCTTCGCCGCCGTGCTCGACTGTCAGGGCCTTGGCCCTGTCCAGACTACTGGCGGCGATCCCGAGCAGACGGGTGCGGGGTTCGGCGGCGATCGCCTTCGTCCGCAGACGCGCTGCGTACCCACTGCCCACAATGGCGACCGTCACCTGTTGCACGGCTGGAATTCCCGAAAAACCATAAACAAGGCTAATCGATTGAATTGAGCCCCGCAGACCGTTCCATCCCCGGTTACGGTCGCTCCGGGATGCCCCCCAGAACAGACCGGTACAGTCCTGACTGTGGCTGAGTCTGATAAATGCCGCTGCGGGAGAATAGCGTCCCGCCTATCAGCTTTGCTTATAAGCGATGCCCCGAATGATTTCATTTCCGAGGCTGCGGGGCGCGGCAGTAAATCTGCGTAGTATCTATGGGAATGTGAAAAACGGCGGTTCCGCGTTCCGACCGGCCTGCCGATTCTCAAGCTCAAGAGGACACGACCATGGCGACCTACAAGGTCACTCTCGTCAACGCGGCCGAAGGCCTCAACACCACGATCGAAGTTCCCGACGATCAGTACATCCTTGACGCCGCCGAAGAGCAAGGCATCGACCTGCCCTACTCCTGCCGCGCTGGCGCCTGCTCCACCTGCGCTGGCAAGGTGACCGCCGGTACCGTCGACCAATCCGACCAATCCTTCCTGGACGACGACCAGATCGCAGCTGGTTTCGTGCTGACCTGTGTGGCTTACCCCACCTCCGACGTCACCATCGAAACCCACGCCGAAGAAGCTCTCTACTAAGCTTCCGGTCGGGCCGACCGCGCGTCGGTCGCCTGCCACAGCAGCAGCTTCCCGGACGGGGGGCTGCTGTTTTTCATGGACTTTTCCTGCGCTACACTGACCCAGCCCTGTTCCCTGCCGCCATGCGTGAGAGCTGTTCCCCTCGCGACCCCGCCCAGCATCCTCTGCCCGCCGGAACGGTGATTTCCAGCCCCGGGGGCCATTACAGCTATCGCATCATCGGTCCCTGCTGTCGGCTCTTCGATCGCGAGGAGCTGCCCTGGCCCTGCTGTCGCCTGCAGTGGCGGGGGAAGGAGCCGAGCTGGCGCCGTATCGGCCGTCGCTTCATTGTCGACATGGCGACCCGCAATGCCCCCAGCTACGCCGTGGAAATTCTCGAGCCGGGCTTCCAGGGCCAGCCGCTGGTGACGACGTTCTATGCCGTCCGCCTCAGCCCGACCCAGCGCCAGTGGTGGCATTCCCGCTGAGGGGCGCCTTGGCCCG
>CAWUMD010000133.1:0-7204 GCA_963923365.1 uncultured bacterium | reverse complement strand
AAGGAGTATCGTCGGCAGCGTCAGATGTGTATAAGAGACAGGTTGGAGAGGGTGTCGAAATCGAAGGTGGTGGTCTCGGTGAAGATCGTGTTGTCGGGCAGGAAACGCACCCGGGTGCCGCGCTGGCCGCTGCCGTCGGGGGTAGCGGTCAGTTCGCCGATTGGGTTGCCCCGCTCGAAGCGTTGATTGTGGGCTTTGCCATCGCGCCAGACGGTCACCTGCACCCATTCCGAGAGGGCGTTGACCACCGAGACGCCGACGCCGTGCAGACCGCCGGAGACCTTGTAGCCGCCGCCGCCGAACTTGCCCCCGGCGTGGAGCACGGTCAGCACCGTTTCCAGGGCCGACTTGCCGGTGGTGGGGTGGATGTCGGTGGGAATGCCGCGACCGTTGTCAGTCACCTGGCAGGAGCCATCCGACAGCAGGCGCACGTCGATTTCGCTGCAGTACCCGGCCAGGGCTTCGTCGACGGAGTTATCGACGACCTCATAGACTAGGTGGTGAAGCCCCTTCGGTCCGGTGGAGCCGATGTACATCCCCGGCCGCTTGCGAACGGGTTCGAGCCCCTCGAGCACCTGAATCTGACTGGCACCGTACTCGTTCGCCATCGAATTGCTGTGCTCCTTGCTCCGGAACCGGCCGGGAACCGCTTTTAGGTCAAAAAGTACCTGGATACTAGCACAAAAGGCTTCACGGCGATTCGGGGCTGGTTTGCGGGGTTCTTTGGGTTAGGGATGCAGCAGTTGTCGAAAATCGGTCTAATCGTCCTCTGCGGGCCGACCGCCTCGGGTAAGTCCGGTCTAGCGCTGGAACTGGGGGCGATCTGGGAGTCGGAGATCCTCAGTGCCGACTCGCGCCAGGTCTATCGCCACTTCGATATCGGCACCGCCAAGCCCACCCTGGTGGAGCAGGCGCGGCTGCCCCATCACCTGATCGATATCTGTGACCCTACCGAGACCCTAACGGTGGGGGACTGGCAGCAGCAGGCCCAGGTGCTGATCGCCGGGCAGCAGGGACGGGGACAGGTGCCGCTGCTGGTGGGTGGCACCGGACTCTATATCAAAGCGATCGCCCGGGGCATGCGTTTTCCGCGGGTTCCCCCCAGCCCGGACCTGCGGCAGCAGCTGGCCCGCCTCGGGCAGGGCCACAACCACCAGATGCTGCGGCAGCTCGATCCGGTGGCGGCGGCACGGATTCATCCCAACGACGCGGTGCGCACTGAGCGGGCCCTGGAGGTCTTCTACGTCACCGGGCAGCGGATCAGCAATCTACAGGCAGAGGACCCGCCCTGCTACCAGATTCTCCAGATCGGGCTGGACTGCGATCGCCTCGACATGCGCATCCACCAGCGGGCGCACCAGATGGTGGAGCAGGGGCTGGTGGAAGAGGTGACCCGCCTGCGCTCGACCTACGGACCGGATCTGCCGCTGCTGCAGACCATGGGCTACCGGGAGATCGGCCAGTACCTGGATGGGGACCTGACCCTGGCAGAGGCGATCGCCGCCACAGCCCTGAGCACCCGCCAGTTCGCCAAACGCCAGCGCACCTGGTTCCGGGCGGTGCCCGAGATCCGCTGGTTTGACAGCGAGACCCCGGACCTGCGCCAGCAGGTGCTCGATTGGGTGGCAGCCCAGAGCGCGTAGTCCCTCAGGCCAGGGTCACCAGCCGCAGATCGCTGTCCGGTTGGCGTAGGCAGCTCAGCAGCGATTCGCGGATGGCGAACACCTCCGAGCCGAAGCGATCGCTGGGTAGCCAGCCCAGCAGCTGCACCTCCAGATGGTCGCCGTGCAGGGCCGCCACCAGCAGTTGCGGAGCTGGATCGATCAATACATCCGGGTGAGAGAGCAGGCAGGGCAGCAGTAGGGAGCGGGCCTGCTCCAGATCCGTGCCGGGGGGCAGGGCCAGGGGGATGCAGAAGCGCCGTCGCCCCAGGCGGGTGAAGTTACGGATCGGCTCCCGGGCGATGCGGGCGTTGGGCAACTCCAGATAGAGGCCGTCGCTGCTCACGAGCACACTGGAGAAAAGGCCGATACTGCGCACCCGCCCCTGCAGGTCACCGCTCTGGATCTCATCGCCCACCTCAAAAGGACGCTGCAGCAGCAGCAGGGCTCCGGCCGCGATGTTGGACAAGGTGTCGCGCAGGCCGAGGCCAATGGCCAGGATGGCGCCGCCGATGACCGTGACGATCTGGGCGGTGGGGATGCCCAACTGGGCCAGGACCGTAATCAGCACCAGGGTCAGCAGCCCGTAGCGGACCGTGTCCACCAGCACCGGTTTGGCGGTGGGGCTGATGCGATCGACCCGATGCAGGGCCCGCAGGAGCTGCTGGCGGCACCAGTCGGTCAGCCACCAGCCGATCACGAGAATCAGCAGGGAACTGGTCAGACGCAGCAGCAGATCCTGGGCCAGGGGCAGCAGGGTGGTCAGGGAGGCGATCGGAAGCGGTGGCATGACGGAGACGCGCCCGGTGGCGCAGGGACGTCTCTCCATCCTGCGCGATATGGTCCTACGACCGCTGGCCTGGTCCTCGGCTGTAGATGGGATAGAGGGTCTCGTAGGCGGCGATCGCCAACTCCGTCGGCAGTCCGGCTTCCCGGGCGGTGTGGTCGATCAACTGCTCGGGATCGATCTGGTGTCGCTGGGCCAGATCCAGCAGCAGGGCACAGAAGTTGTAGCCGCAGCGCACCAGCTGCTGGATAGCGTCTTCCCAGAACAGGATTTCAAGTTCGGAAGCGTTGACTTCCTGGCCACTCTGGCGCAGCCGCAGGTTGAGAACGGTGCGGACGAAGGTCCGTTCGTGGTCGCAATCCATTCGGGGCATCAGGATCAGCATGGGGGCAGGCCGGTTATCAGGTGCTGACAACGTACCCGCACAATCTTCAGAAATGCTAAGTCCTCTGGCGGATTTTGACTGCGATAGGCTACGGGGACGATAGCGGTAGCCGCGTGACTCATCCTCCCCGTCTGGTGCTTGGTCTGATCAGCGGTACCTCCGCTGATGGAATCGATGCCGCTCTGGTGCGTTTCCAGGGGCCGCCGGAGCAGCCGCAGTTGGAACTGGTCGGGGCCGAGACGTTCGGCTACGAACCGTCCCTGAAGGTCCGTATTCTGGCAGCTGCCAGCGGCACCCCTCTCTCGGCTGAGGACTGGGCGACTCTGGATGATGACGTCGCTAACGCCTTCGCGAATGCGGCTAATCGTCTGCAGCAGCGGTACGGCGCGGCGGAACTGATCGGCTCCCACGGCCAGACGGTGTTCCATCGTCCGCCCCAGCCTGACTGCCTGGGGGTGAGCTGGCAACTGGGGCGCGGCGCGGCGATCGCCCGCCAAACCGGAGTCCCCGTTGTCGCCGACTTCCGGCGGGCCGATCTCGAGGTCGGGGGCCAGGGCGCTCCCCTGGTTCCGGCGGTGGATGCCTGCCTGCTGGCAGTGGATGGCGAGACCCGCTGCATTCAGAACCTGGGCGGTATCGGCAATGTCACCTGGCTGCCCCGACGTACCGAGCCGAACTGGCTGGGACAGGTGCGCGGCTGGGATACCGGACCGGCCAACTCGCTGCTGGATCTGGCGGTGCACTGGCTCAGTGACGGGGCCCTCAGCTACGACGCCGACGGTGCCTGGGCCCGGCAGGGACAGGTCCACGAGGATCTGCTGCAGTCCTGGCTGGCAGACGAGTACTTCACCCAGGTGCCACCCAAGTCCACCGGGCGGGAGCGGTTCGGCTGGCTCTGGCTGGAGCAGCAGATGAACCGGGCTGCCTACCTGGAGGCGGCGGACTGGCTGGCGACCCTGACCGAGTTCACAGCCGCCAGCATTGCCCTGGAGTACGAACGCTATCTGCCCCAGGCTCCGGATCGGGTGCTGCTCTGCGGTGGAGGCGCCCGTAATGGTCTGCTGCGGGAGCGGCTCCAGGCCCGTCTGGGCTGCCCGGTGGAGCGCACCGACGACTACGGCCTTGACAGCGATGCCAAGGAGGCGATCGCCTTCGCCGTGCTGGCCTGGTGGCGGGTGCAGGGCTTCCCCGGCAATCTGCCCGCCGTCACCGGTGCCGCGTCGCTGCTGCCCCTCGGGGAGCTGTTCCGGCCCTGACGTCTTGGCCTGTTACGGTAGGGCGAAACCTCTGGAGACGGCTGCCATGGCCCGCGCCATCTGGAACGACACGGTGATCGCCGAGAGCGATGACATTGAGCTCGTCGAGAACAACTGCTACTTCCCGCCCTCAGCCCTGAAGGCCGACTGCTTCCGGCCCAGCAGCCACCAGACGGTCTGCGGCTGGAAGGGCACGGCCCACTACTACGACGTTGTGGTCGGTGATCAGGTGAACGCCAACGCCGCCTGGTACTACCCCGAGCCCAAATCCGCCGCCGAGAACATCCGCGGTCGGATTGCCTTCTGGAAGGGTGTGAAGGTCGAACGCTGACGCCTGGGTGCCCGTCGGGTGTCCCGGGGTGCGGATGGGCATGCTGAAGCGACGGTTTCTGCGCTGGCCTGTGGTGCTGCCCGATCCTCTGCCACCCGATGCCAACCCCGAGCAGGACCGCCTGGCGGAGATTGGGGATGATCTCAGCTGCTGGCGCAACTGGGGACCCTACCTGGCGGATCGGGCCTGGGGCACCGTGCGCGAGGACTATTCCGCCGATGGCGATGCCTGGCGCTACCTGCCCTACGAATCCTCCCGCTTCAAGGCCTACCGCTGGGGCGAGGACGGCATCGCGGGGATCAGCGATCGCTACCAGTGGCTGTGCTTTGCCCCGGCCTTCTGGAACGGCGTCGATGACCATCTGAAGGAGCGCTACTTCGGGGTCAATCCCTACGAAGGCAACCACGGCGAGGATGTGAAGGACTACTACGTCCACGTCGACAACCTGCCCAGCCACGCCTACATGGCGCTGCTCTACCGCTATCCCCAGCGACCGTTTCCCTACCGGCAACTGGTGCAGGAGAATCAGCGCCGTCAGGGGCAGGGTCCGGAGTACGAACTGATCGACACTGGCGTCTTCGAGGGCGATCGCTACTTCGACATCCGGATCGAATACGCCAAAGTCAGCCCCGAGGACCTCTGCATCCGAATCACCGCCCGCAACTGTGGTCCCGAGGCGGCGGACCTGCACGTGCTGCCAACCCTGTGGTTCCGCAATACCTGGCGCTGGGGGCCGCAACCGCTGGAGGAACCGGCGATCCGGGTCCAGGCCGCCGCCGATGGCAACTGCGTGCTGGTGGCGGACGATGCCCACCGGCAGCCGGAACTCAGCATCCCCGACCACTACCGTCTCGGCCAGCGGCGGCTCTACGGCCCCGCCGGTGGGCAGCTGCTGTTCACCGATAACGAGACCCGGGCCGCGGTGGTCTACGGTCCGGGCAACGTCAGCCATACGCCCTACACCAAGGAGGCTTTCCATCGCTACCTCTGCGAAGGCGACCGGTCTGCGCTCAAGCCCACCGCCCAGGGCACCAAGGCTGCACTGCACTATCGCCAGTCCATCCCGGCCGGAGAGACCTGGGTGCTGCGTCTGCGCCTCAGCGATCAGGACCTGGAGCAGCCTGTGGCTGCAGTCGATGCCTGGATCGAGCGGCGGCGACAGGAAGCGGATCGCTTCTACGAGCGGCTGGCCCCCGGCGATGCCAGTGCCGACGAGCGGCTGATTCAGCGCCGGGCCCTGGCTGGTCTGCTCTGGAGCAAGCAGTGCTACATCTTCGATGTCGATGTCTGGCTGACCGGCGACAACCCCAACTGGCCTCCCCCGCCGGGACGGGCGGCGATCCGCAACCGCCACTGGCGACACCTCAACTCCCTGCGGGTGCTGTCCATGCCCGACAAGTGGGAGTATCCCTGGTTCGCCGCCTGGGATCTGGCCTTCCAGGCGGTGCCCTTTGCCCTGATCGACCCAGCCTTCGCCAAGGACCAGCTCTGGTTCCTGCTGTTCGAGCAGTTCCAGCATCCCAACGGTCAGCTGCCCGCCTACGAATGGGAGTTCAACGACCTCAACCCGCCGGTGCATGCCTGGGCGGTCTGGCGGGTCTACAACATGGACCGGCAGCGCAACGGTCGCGGCGATCGCCCCTGGCTGGAGCGCTGCTTCCATAAGCTGCTGCTCAACTTCACCTCCTGGGTGAACCAGGTGGATCGCGAGGGCAACAACATCTTCGAGGGTGGATTCCTCGGTCTCGACAACATCACCGTCGTCGATCGCAGTCAGCCGCTGGGGCAGGGGGCGGTGCTCGAACAGTCCGACGCCACCGGCTGGATGGGGATGTTCTGCCTCAACCTGATGCGCATTGCCCTGGAGCTAGCCCGGGAGAATCCGGTCTACGAGGGGCTAGCGACCAAGTTCTTCGAGCACTACACCTACATCGGCTATGCCATGAAGCAGCGGGGAGACCGGGACGCGGCCCTCTATGATGCAGCCGATGGCTTCTTCTACGACCTGCTGCGCTACCCGGATGGCCGGACCCGACAGTTCCGGGTGCGATCGCTGGTAGGGCTGATTCCGCTGTTCGCGGTCGAGCGTCTGGAGGAGCCCTGGATTACGCCGTTCACCGAGTTCCGCACGAATCTCACCTGGTTCCTCAAGAACCGTCCGGAGCTGGTGTCGGAAACCATCCATCCGATTCACCGCCCGGATGGCAGCTGTACTTACCTACTGACCATCGTCAACCAGCACCAGCTGCGGCAACTGCTGACGGTGCTGCTCGACCCGCAGGAGTTCCTGGCACCCTACGGCATCCGCTCCCTCTCACGACGCCACGCCAGCGAGCCCTTCGAGTTCAAGGGCCTCGTGGTGGGGTACGAACCAGCCGAAAGTATCTCCAAGCTCAAGGGCGGCAACTCCAACTGGCGTGGACCGATCTGGTTCCCCACCAGCTTTCTGATCATCGAATCCCTGCGCAAGCTGGGGACGGCCTACGGTCCCCAGGCACGGCTGAAGCTCCCCGGTCGCCCGGGACCGCCACCCAGCTTCCACGATCTGGCCCGGGATCTGGCCCGGCGACTGGTGGATCTGTTCCGGCTGAATGCAGACGGGCGACGACCGGTATGGGGCGAGATGCCCCGTTTCCGCGACCATCCCGACTGGCGGGACGAACTGATGTTCTTCGAGTACTTCCACGGCGACAACGGCTCGGGCCTCGGGGCCAGTCACCAGACCGGCTGGACCGCCCTGGTCGCCAATCTGATCGACGAGTGGCGATGAACCAGGGGCTACAC
>CAWUMD010000132.1:0-7242 GCA_963923365.1 uncultured bacterium | reverse complement strand
TGGCAATGCCCGCCCTTCCGGCGGTTGGCAGAACAATGTCAACCGACCCCAGACGCGGCCGACTCCAGCTCAGCAGCCGGACTTCAATCGCCCGACCAATGGGCTGAACCGCCCCTCGACCCTGGATCGTCCGGTGGGCGGAACGGGTGTGACTCGTCCCTCCGGCATCAACCGCCCGACCGATGGCCTCAATCGTCCGGGTATCGATGGCACGCGACCCGGCACCGGCATCAACCGTCCGGGGCTCGACAACCGTCCCGGCATCAATGGCACCCGTCCGGGTATCGGGGCCTGCAGTGGTCGCGGTAACTGCAACGCGATCATCAACCGGCCGATCAACATCAACAATGTCAACCTGCGGCCAGGCTGGGTCGGCGCGGGCTACGGCTGGGCCGTAGCCCGTCCCTGGGGCTGGGGTTGGTATGGCGGCGGCGGCTGGTACGGTGGCTGGGGCTGGTGGGGCGCCAACGCCGCCCTCTGGGGGCTTACCACCCTGACCTCGGCGGCGATCATCGGCAGTGCCGTCAACAGTGCGATCAGCAGCAACACCAGCTACATCGCTGTGCCCAACAGCACCTACCAGCTGCTCTACGGCTCGGTGCAGCCCCAGGATGCGAACAACATCAGCTTCGCCTTCACCTACCAGGGGCAGACCTACCAGGCCAACGCCGACTGCCGCAACGGCTACCTGAACGGTTCCCCGCCGGGGGCACCTGCCGAGGCGGAGCTGATGAACGCTGCCTGTCAGGTGGCCTTCGGCAGCTTCTAGCAGCGGCGATCGCCTGTCCCACGGTCGCTTCAGGCGGCTGTGGGACAATGGCCATCGGCCCCTGTCTGCTTCTGGAGAACGTCCTCGTGGAGTCCCGCTATACCCCCGCTGCCATCGAAGCCAAGTGGCAGCAGCACTGGTCCGACCAGGGCCTGGACCGGACTCCCGAAGCCAGCGACAAGCCCAAGTTCTACGCGCTCTCGATGTTCCCCTACCCCAGCGGCAAGCTGCACATGGGGCACGTGCGCAACTACGTGATCACCGATGTGATCGCCCGCCTCAAGCGCAAGCAGGGCTATCGGGTGCTGCACCCGATGGGCTGGGATGCCTTCGGTCTGCCCGCCGAGAACGCCGCTATCGATCGGGGTGTGCATCCGGCCAAGTGGACCTACGAGAACATCGCCCAGATGCGGGAGCAGCTGAAGCAGCTGGGGCTCTCCATCGACTGGGACCGGGAAGTCGCCACCTGCTCACCCGAGTACTACAAGTGGAGCCAGTGGATCTTCCAGCAGTTCCTCAAGGCCGGACTGGCCTACCAGAAGGAATCGGCGGTCAACTGGGACCCGATCGACCAGACCGTGCTGGCCAACGAGCAGGTCGATTCCGAGGGGCGCTCCTGGCGCTCCGGTGCCAAGGTGGAGCGTAAGCTGCTGCGCCAGTGGTTCTTCAAGATCACCGATTACGCCGAGCAACTGCTCCAGGACCTCGACCAGCTCCAGGGCTGGCCGGAGCGGGTGCGCACCATGCAGGCCAACTGGATCGGCAAGTCCACCGGCGCCTACCTGGAATTTCCGGTGGTCGGCAGCGATGCCAAGGTGGCGGTGTTCACCACCCGGCCCGATACCGTCTACGGCGTCAGCTACGTCGTGCTGGCCCCCGAGCATCCCCTGGTGGCGGCGGTGACCACCCCCGAGCAGGCGGATGCCGTGGCGGCGTTCCAGGATCTGGTCTCGGGCCAGAGCGAACTGGAGCGTACCGCCGAGGACCGGCCCAAGCGCGGTGTACCCACCGGTGGGTTCGTCACCAATCCCTTCACCGGCGAGCAGGTGCCAATCTGGATTGCCGACTACGTGCTGGTGGAATACGGCACCGGCGCGGTGATGGGCGTCCCAGCCCACGATGTGCGCGACTTCGCCTTCGCACGTCAGTACGAACTGCCGGTGCAGCGGGTGATTGTGCCCGAGGGCGCTGACCCGGCGGCCTACGACGGTCAGGCCTGGACCGAGCCCGGTGTGCTGCTCAACTCCGGCCGCTTCGACGGCATGCCCTCGACCGAGGCTAAGGGTGCGATCACGGCCTACGCCGAGGAGCAGGGTTGGGGCAAGGCCCGCGTGCAGTACCGGCTGCGGGACTGGCTGATCTCCCGCCAGCGCTACTGGGGCTGCCCGATTCCGGTGATCCACTGCGACGATTGCGGCGCGGTGCCGGTGCCCGAAGATCAGCTGCCGGTGCAGCTGCCGGAGAACGTCGAGTTCAGCGGTCGCGGTCCCTCGCCCCTGGCTCAGCTGCAGGACTGGATCAACGTCCCCTGCCCCTGCTGCGGCAAACCGGCCCGGCGGGAAACCGACACCATGGACACCTTCATCTGCTCGTCCTGGTACTACCTGCGCTACTCCGATGCCACCAACCCGGAGGAGGTGTTCGCCAAGGCGAAGGTGGATGACTGGCTGCCGGTGGATCAGTACGTCGGCGGTATCGAGCACGCGATTCTGCACCTGCTCTACAGCCGCTTCTTCACCAAGGTGCTGCGCGATCGCGGCCTGCTCAGCTTCGATGAGCCCTTCAAGCGCCTGCTCACCCAGGGCATGGTCCAGGGTCTGACCTACAAGAACCCGAAGACCGGCAAGTACATCCCCTCGGATCTGATTGCCGATGCGACCGCGCCGGTGGACCCCGAGACCGGCGACCCGCTGGAGGTCTTCTACGAGAAGATGTCCAAGTCGAAGTACAACGGGGTCGATCCGGCGGCGGTGCTCGAGAAGTACGGTGCCGATACCGCCCGCATGTTCACCCTGTTCAAGGCTCCGCCGGAGAAGGATCTCGAGTGGGATGCCGCCGACGTGGAAGGACAGTTCCGCTTCCTCAACCGCATCTGGCGGCTGGTGAGCGAATATGCAGCGGCGCCCGTGGCCGAGGCGGCGCTCCCGGCAGAGCTCTCCAAGCCCGAGAAGGATCTGCGCCGGGCGGTGCACACGGCGATCAAGGAAATCACCGAGGACCTGGATGGCGACTACCAGTTCAACACCGCTGTCTCGGAGCTGATGAAGCTCAGTAATGCCCTGGCCGATGCGCCCTGCAAGGACTCGCCGGTCTACCGCGAGGGCATCGAAACCCTGCTGGGGCTGCTGGCTCCCTTCGCGCCCCACCTGGCCGAGGACCTCTGGCAGCAACTGGGTTACAGCGGCTCGGTCCATCTGCATCCCTGGCCCCAGTTGGATGCAGCCGCCCTGGTGGTGGATGAGATTCCGCTGGTGATTCAGATTCTTGGCAAGACCCGGGGCACGATCACGGTTCCGGCGGGGGCCGATAAGGACACCCTCGAGCAGCTGGCCCGGGATTCCGAGGTGGCCCGCAAGTGGATCGAGGGTAAGGAGATCCGCAAGGTGATTGTGGTGCCGGGCAAGCTGGTGAACTTCGTGGTCGGCTGACCTCGATCAGGCGGCGTCATCCGGGTTGGGCAGGGACAGGTCCCGCAGGGCGGCGATCGCCACGAACCAGCCCAGGCGCAGCTTCGCCAGCAGGCCCGACCTCTGCGCCAGCTCGGCGTACTTGGTACGTCCACAGGGGGTCTTGATCCAGCGGTGGATGGCAGGGTAGGTCATGGCGGCAGGGGGTGTCTGGGCCTATTCTCTCCCCGCTGCGCCGGGGTGGCTAATCGGAAAACCTTCTGAAATCGGCCGGTTTCCCCGAGCAGCGCTTCTAGATTAGATGCGGATTCCTTGACATTGCCATGTTCAAACCTCTGACCGGGCTGGTGCTGACGGTGGCACTGGTCAGCCCTGCGCTCCTGCCCTCGGCCCGGGCCAGCTCCCCGGCGGCCTGGGATGCCCTGGCCCAGGAGGGCCTAAAGGCCTGCCGCCGTCTGCTCAAGTCCCAGGGGTATGACCCGGAGAATGTCCAGCGCAATCCCGATGGCAGTCTGCAGTACCGACCGATCAATGGCGGGGTGGTGCTGACGCTGTTCGGGATGGACCGTCGCAACGGCAATGAACTGCGCTTCCGCTGCCGCTACCAGGGCGGGCTGGCGGAAATTGTACGCACCAGCGACGATGATGCGGGCGGTGGCGGTCGTCCTCTGCCCCAGCCTCTGCCGGAGCCCAGCCTGAATGTCGAGGATGTGCGCAACCAGTGCGTGCAACTGGTGCGTGACCTTGGTATCGGTCGGCAGTTCCCCGAGAACTTCCGTCAGGACGGGGATGCTGTCCGCGGCACTGTGATCGGGATGCCGGTGCTGAATATGTTCAATGTCCGTTATCCCTTCGACTGCGTGTCTAGCGGACGCCGCATCGAGCTGTCGCGGACCTATCCGGGCTATTCCGGCAACACGATTGAAACAGTAGCGGCCCGCTGTCGGCTGGCGGCAGGCGCTTCCGGACTGACCGTGCAGCAGCTGCGCAATTTCGTCTACGACCGGCGCGGCATCAGCGGGGAAGTGGTGACCGGTGCCTCACCCACGGCCTACAACAGTCGGCTCTGGAGCTGCCGTCAGGACAGCAATGGCGTGGTCCTCACCCTGCGCTGAGGTTCAGAACTCGGACAGCTCCATGGCCCGGTAGCGATCGCCGCCCCCCAGGCCGGGGCGGAACACCTCTACCAGCGCATCCGGGGGGATGTCCAGGGTCAGGCTGCGACCTGCCGCCAGGACACGCTCCGTCAGCACCTGCTGGCGCCACCAGGCCCGGACCACTTCAAGAACAGAGCTGCGATTGGTGTAAATATACATTCGTCTCTTCTGCCGAACCGGACCCGTAATCGAGGCGATCGCCCGAACGTTATCCTGGGTCCATTGTCCTGAATTACTGTCTGATCTGCGGTGGAAATACAGTCTGATTAGCAGCGCTATTCAGTCGGCTTTCAGTCTCCTGATCAGCTTATGAGTTCCCCGGGGCAGCTTTACGTTCGTTAACGGAGCGGGCCGATGACAGCCTGGTACGAGTCGGCGGCGGTGATGGCCCGGGATCTGCTGCTAGTGGGGCCCGACCTCAGTCTGGCGGAGGCAGCTCAGATGATGAGTCAGGCCCTGGGGCAGACCTGCCCGGCGGTGCCCGAGGCGGAAGCGTCGGCGGAAATCAGCGGGGCCAGCAGTTGTGCCCTGGTGGTGCGGCAGCGGCGGCTGGTCGGCATCCTCACCGAGCAGGATCTGCTGCGGGGGGCCGCCGAAGGGCTCGACCTTGGGCGGGCCCGCGTCGGTGAGATCATGACGCCGGAACCACGGGTGCTGGCGGCGGAGAGCGGCGGCGACGTGTTTGAGATTCTGGCGCTGTTCCGCGAGCACCGCATCCGTCACCTGCCGGTGGTGCAGAAGGATGGCATCCCCGTCGGTCTGATTTCCCTCGCCTCCCTGCGTCAGTCGCTGCGGGCAGTGGATCTGCTGCGCTTCCGGCGACTGTTCGAGGTGATGGACCGGGAGATCTGCGTCGTGCCGCAACGGCTGCCCCTGAACAAGGTGGCGCGACTGATGCTGGCCATGGGCAGCGACTGCATGGTGGTCAGTGACAGTGTCTGGGCGGCCCAGCGGCTTAGCCTCGACCCGACCCGGCCCCTGGTGCCGCTGGGTCTGATCCGGGAGCGGGATATTGTTCAGTACCAGGCCCTGGAACTGGATCTGTCCAGTCTGACGGCGGACCAGACGATCAGTCGGCCGCTGCTCGACCTGCAGCCCGAGGACTCGCTCTGGCAGGCCCATCTGCAGATGCAGGAGCGGCACATGACCCACGGTCTGGTGGTGAATGGCAACGGCATCCTCCAGGGAGTGCTCAGCCAGCGGCACTTCGTCAACCTGCTCGACCCGGTGGAGATGTTCGACGTGATCTCGACCCTGCATCAGCAGGTCCTGGACCTGCGCCAGGAACGTGACCAGCTGCGAGCCCGGCTGACGGCTGACCCGGAGGAGGCGATCGCCGCCGACTGAGGTCCAGGCTGCAGCAGAAAGGCCGCTTCCCGCGGGAAGCGGCCTTTCTGCCGGGGAGCCCTAGGCAGTAACCGGGCTACTGCTCTTCTTCAGGGCCAGCCGCTCGTTCTCGACGGTGACCAGGATGCGATCGCCCTCACCGAACTCACCGCGCAGGATGGCCTTGGCGATCGCTGTCTCCAGCTCCCGCTGGATGGCCCGCTTCAGCGGCCGGGCGCCGTAGACCGGATCGAAGCCAATATCCGTCAGGAAGTCGAGGGCCTCATCGGTCAGATCCAGGCTGAGCTTGCGATCCGCCAGCCGCTGCTCCAGCCGCTGCAGCTGGATGCGGACGATCTGGCGCAGCTCTGCTCTCTGCAGCCCGTGGAAAATGATTGTGTCATCGATGCGGTTGAGGAACTCCGGTCGGAAGTTCTCGCGCATCGCCGTCATCACCCGGCCGCGCATCTCCTCGTAGCGGCTGTCATCCCCGGCCACATCGAGGATGTACTGACTGCCGATGTTGCTGGTGAGGATGATGATCGTGTTCTTGAAGTCGACCGTGCGCCCCTGACTGTCGGTGACCCGACCGTCATCGAGGATCTGCAGCATGACATTGAACACATCCGGGTGGGCCTTCTCGATCTCGTCGAACAGGATCACCGAGTAGGGCCGACGGCGCACCGCTTCGGTCAGCTGACCGCCCTCCTCGTAGCCGACGTAGCCCGGAGGCGCCCCGATCAGGCGGCTGACGGCGTGCTTCTCCATGTACTCCGACATGTCGATGCGCACCATCGCTTCCTCGGTGTCGAACAGGAAGGAGGCCAGGGCCTTGGCCAGTTCCGTCTTCCCGACGCCGGTGGGGCCGAGGAAGATGAAGCTGGCGATCGGTCGGTTGGGGTCCGAGAGCCCGGCCCGGCTGCGCTGAATCGCATCCGCCACCGCCGTCACCGCCTCGTCCTGACCGATCACCCGCTCGTGCAGGACCGCATCCAGGTGCAGCAGCTTCTGCATCTCCGATTCGACCAGCTTGCTGACGGGAATACCCGTCCATTTGGAGATGATTTCGGCGATGTCACCTTCAGTCACCTCCTCGCGCAGCAGTGACTGGCCGCTGGTCTGGGTGTCCGCCAGCCGGGCTTCCTGCTGCTCCAGTTGGCGCTGCAGGTCGGTGAGCTTGCCGTACTTCAGTTCGGCGGCCTTGTTCAGGTCGTAGTCCCGTTCCGCCTGGGCGATCTGCAGATTGACCTGATCGATCGCTTCCTTGGTGGCCTGGAGGTCGGCAATCACATCCTTCTCGGCCTGCCACTGGGCGTTGAGGCTGCGCTGCTCCTCGTTCAGGTCCGCCAGCTCTTTCTCCAGC
>CAWUMD010000131.1:0-7255 GCA_963923365.1 uncultured bacterium | reverse complement strand
GATCCTCTCTGGTCTCGTGGGCTCGGAGATGTGTATAAGAGACAGAGCAGGTGTCCCCTTTTTCAGCATCTCCGGCTCCGAGTTCGTGGAACTGTTTGTCGGTGCCGGTGCGGCCCGGGTCCGGGATCTGTTTGAGCAGGCCAAGCAGAAGGCGCCCTGCATCGTCTTCATCGATGAACTCGATGCCATTGGTAAGTCCCGCGCCAGCGGCGGCATCATGGGCGGCAATGATGAGCGGGAGCAGACCCTCAACCAGTTGCTGACTGAGATGGATGGCTTTGCCGCCGATGGGGCTACGGTGATCGTGCTGGCAGCCACCAACCGTCCGGAGACCCTCGATCCGGCGCTGCTGCGTCCCGGTCGCTTCGACCGCCAGGTGCTGGTGGATCGTCCCGATCTCTCGGGCCGCCGGGCGATTCTCGAGATTTACGCCCGTAAGGTGAAGCTCGATCCGGCGGTCGATCTTCAGCAGCTGGCGGTGCGCACCTCCGGCTTCGCCGGGGCGGACCTGGCCAATCTGGTCAACGAAGCGGCCCTGCTGGCGGCCCGCAGTCGCCGGGAAACTGTCAGTCAGGCGGATTTCTTTGAGGCGATCGAGCGGGTGGTGGCCGGCCTGGAGAAGAAGAGCCGGGTGCTCAACGACGAGGAAAAGCGGATTGTGGCCTACCACGAGGTCGGTCACGCCATCGTCGGGGCCCTGATGCCGGGCGGCAGCAAGGTTGCCAAGATTTCCATCGTGCCCCGGGGCATGGCAGCCCTCGGCTACACGCTGCAACTGCCGACCGAGGACCGGTTCCTGCTCAACGAGCAGGAACTGAAGGGCCAGATTGCCACTCTGCTGGGGGGACGCTCCGCCGAGGAAATTATCTTCGGCAGCATCACCACCGGTGCCGCCAATGACCTGCAGCGGGCCACCGATCTGGCCGAGCAGATGGTGACCATGTACGGCATGAGCCAGGTGCTTGGCCCCATGGCCTTCGACAAGGGTGGTAGCGGCCCCGGATTCCTGGGCCAGGAGATGAACCCGCGTCGTCGGGTCAGCGATGAAACGGCCCAGGCGATCGATGCCGAGGTGAAGCAGCTGGTGGACGAGGGCCATGAGCAGGCCCTGGCGATTCTGCGCAGAAACCATGATCTGCTCGAAACCATCGCTCAGCAGATCCTCACGACCGAGGTGATTGAGGGCGAGGAGCTGCAGGTGCTGCTGGCCCAGGCCCAATAGACCATCCGCACTGTTGCCAACACGAACGCCCCGGAGCGCATCCGGGGCGTTCGTGTTGTGGGGGAGAACCGGGCTTCAGTTCTGGTTGGCCTGCTGCCAGGTATCGCTGACCAGCTGACCCAGCCATCGCCGCTGATCGGCATCCAGCAGTGCATCCTCAGCCAGGACTTCCCGGAGCAGATCCGGGAGAGTCCGTCCCTGGGCCCGGGTGAGCTGGACCAGCCCGAGGATTCCGGCGGCCACGGCTTCGGTTGTGGCGGGAGCCTGCTGCAGATCCAGCAGTTCCTCGGTGGTGCTTGGAATGGGGTAGTGCATGGGCTCTGAACCTGCCCTGGCAGTGGGTTGCAGGGTCAGGTACCGCGCATGATACCCTACCGCTCCTGGCTGTCAAACAGTATTTGTGCGGTGGGTGTGGACCCCACAGCGAGGGTCAGCTGAGGCGGACGAACCGGGGAAGTTCCACAGAGCTGACCGTGCGCCGCCGCGGCAGGATGCGGGGGGAGGGCCAGTCGGAATCGGCACTGTGGTCGCCCGTTGTTGCGGCCGAGTCGGGTGCTTCGGGGGTGGGCAGAACGCTGGGGGGGCGATCGGTCTCCATGCAGCGCTCCAGCGCCGACTTCAGTTGGGCGGCGTAGCGCTGGTGCCACTCCAGACGCTCCCGCAGGATGCGGGTCTCCTCCTGTAGCAGGATCAGCTGCTGTTCCTGATCACCCAGCAGCTGTTGGCGATCGGCGCAGGCCCGCTCCATGACAGCCACCCGCTCCTGACTGCGCTGGAGGTCGTGGCGCAGTTTCTGCACCTGCTCTAGGGTCTGGGGTGGAGTGCTCTCGATCACCGGACCCTGCGACTCATGAGCGGCCTGGAGATCGGCTTCCAGTTGCGCCACCCACTGGCGCAGGTCGTTGTATTGCTGCATCAGGGCCTGGTAGACCTCAAGATCCACAGTGGCGCCTGCTGCACCGGGTTCGGACTCACTGCTGCCTGAAATCCGGTTCACTCTGCGTTTGGACATGGCTTCGGGAGCCCCCAGAGCGGTGATGACTCACAGCTCAGCCTATTACAGGAAACCGTCGCTGTCGAAAACGCCGATTAATCTTCATCTGGGCTTTCTGACAGAGCCCTGACAGAACTCCAACAGCAGGCGGCGGTGGGCCTCGACATTGCGGGCCTGGGCGTGGATGACCTGGGGATGCTGCCGGGCCTGGGTCCAGGCTGCCACCAGATGCTCGGGGTCTACCGGCAGCTGCGGCAGCTCACAACCGGGGCAGCCAGTGGTTTCCAGCAGGCGGCTGACCTTAGGGTCGTAGCTGATGCCGTAGGCGGGGCGATCGGCGGCCAACGCCATCACCAGTCCGTGGAAGCGCATGGCGATCGTGAATTCCACCGCCTGGAAGACGGCCACCAGCGCGCGGGGATCCGCCAGCTGCAGCAGACGGGCTCCGGGAATGCGCTGGGCCAATCCGGTGGCCAGGGCCAGGTCCTGACCGCCATGGAAGGGCAGCAGCAGCAGGGGCCGGTTCCAGTCGCGGCTGATTCGGGCCAGGGCCTGCTCCACCACCTGCTGACGTTCGGGGGTGAACTCGGGGTGGGGCCGCAGGCAGACAGCGATCGCCCCGTTGGCCTCCGGGGGGGCGGTACTGACCGGCTCCAGGGCCCAGACGGGATCGGGGGCCAGTGTGGCGCGGAGGTTCCAGCCCTGCAGCAGCACCAGGGAGCCGGGATCCCGGACGGAGATGCGATCGCAGGCGCTGAAGGCCAGTCGGGCCAGGATGCGGGTACGGCGGCGCCGGAGGGGACCGATGCCCTGGGCCCAGGCCAGGGTCTTCAGTCCCAGGGCTTTGGCCGCCAGCATCAGGCCGCAGTAGTAGGCGGCACTGCTCCAGCTGGTGGCATCCTGCACCAGGCTGCCGCCTCCGAAGATGAAGGCGTCACTGCGACGGAGGGCTCTGAACACGTCAGGAGCCCGGAACCGGTGGACAGCCTCGACGTTGTAGCGGCGTCGGGTCTGCTTGGGGTTGCCCGAGAGTACCAGCGGCTCGACCTGGGGGGGCAGCATCTGCAGCAGAGTCGCCAACAGGGCCTCATCGCCGGCATTGTCCATGCCGTAGTAACCGCAGAGCAGGGCGCGCATGGGGTCTCCGAAGGCGGGAAGGGCAGCGGTTAGAATTCTCGCAGCTTCTGACTTCGCCGGTGTGCCGCCCATGAGCTACGACTACGACCTGTTTGTGATCGGGGCCGGTTCCGGCGGACTGGCGGCTTCAAAGCGGGCGGCCAGCTACGGGGCGCGGGTAGGCATCGCCGAGACGGATCTGGTGGGCGGAACCTGCGTAATCCGCGGCTGTGTCCCGAAGAAGCTGATGGTCTATGCGTCGGGCTTTGCCAGCCAGTACGAGTACGCCACCGCCTACGGCTGGGATCTGGTACAGCCCCGCTTTCACTGGTCGAAGCTGATTGGGGCGGTGGATGCGGAGGTGCGTCGCCTCAGTCGTCTGCACATTTCCTTCCTGGAGAAGAACGGCGTCACCCTGCACCATGGTTATGCTCGTTTCCTGGACTCGCACACCGTCGAGGTGAACGGCGATCGCATCACTGCCGAACGCTTCCTGATTGCCGTGGGCGGGAGACCGGTGCTGCCCGACATCCCGGGGATCGAGCATGCGCTCACCTCCAACGACATGTTTCATCTGCCCATCCAGCCGCAGCGCCTGGCGGTGGTGGGGGGCGGCTACATCGCCGTCGAATTTGCCGGCATTCTGCGGGGCCTGGGCTCTGAGGTAGACCAGATCATCCGGGCGGATCGCGTGCTGCGGGGCTTCGATGAAGATGTACGTGAGGCGGTCCAGACCGGGATGGAGCACCACGGCATCCGCATCCACGCCCGTACGACCGTTACCCGGATCGAGAAGATTCCCGAGGGAGTGCGCCTGCATCTGAACGGTGGCCGCACCCTGGAGGCAGATGCGGTGCTCTACGCCACCGGTCGCCAGCCCTGGCTGGAGGGGCTGAATCTGGCCGCAGCCGGGGTGGACAGCGAGAACGGGGTGGTGCCGGTGAGTGCCGACAGTCGCACCAATGTCGAGCACATCTGGGCGGTGGGGGATGTCACCGACCGGGTCAACCTGACGCCGGTGGCCATCGATGAGGGTCGGGCCTTTGCCGATTCGGTGTTCGGACAGAAGCCCCGGGTGGTGAACCACGAGCTGGTGGCCTCGGCGGTGTTCAGCCAGCCGGAGGCCGCCGGTATCGGACTGACCGAAGCGGAGGCGATCGCCCGTTACGGGGTCGAGCAGATCCGGGTGTTCCGTACCCGCTTCCGGGGGATGTTCTACTCGTTGCCCCAGGCGGAGGAGCGGGTGCTGATCAAGCTGGTGGTCCACCGCGAGACCGATCGGGTGCTGGGAGCCCATATGGTCGGCAAGGATGCGGCGGAAATCATTCAGGGGGTGGCGATCGCCGTGACGCTGGGGGCGACCAAGGCCCAGTTCGACGCCACCATGGCGTTGCATCCCTCCTCGGCCGAGGAGTTCGTGACCCTCACCTGAGACTGTGTTCCAGGCTGTTCTGCAGCTTTTCGGCGATCGCCGCGATCCAGTCCTCATCCAGGGCGCTGTAGCTGCGGGGGGCGTTGGCCGCCAGCAGCAGGGCGCCGCGATCGCCCAGGGGCTGGCAGATCAGCCCCTGGGTGTTGGGGGGCAGGTAGTCGAATTCGATCCGGCCCGGGTAGAGCTTCAGGGCCACCAGATAGACAGGGTTTCCGGTGTTCAGGCAGCGCTCCAGAATCGGACCGGGCGTGACCTCGGCCTTGGCTGCCAGCACACCCCGGCGCAGAATCACCCGCCCGTCATACCAGAGCAGCAGTGAGCGGGTGGCCGTGTGCGTCAGCAGCTGTTTCGAAGCCCAGGCCAGCTCGATGCGCAGGGACTCGGGCAGATCGTCCGCCAGCTCAAACCCCTCTACCCCCTCCAGCTCCACGGCTTCGGGGGGTAGCGGCTGGGCCTGCTGCCAGAGCAGACCGGTGAGCAGCAGCAGGGCGCTGAGCAGGATGCCGAGGGCGTCGGAGCGCGACTGGGAGGGCAGTAGCTCGGCGGTGGTGGCGCGGTTGATCAGCAGCAGCAGTCCCCCCAGCGTACCGACCACGAGGGGGAGCTGCCGCAGCATGGCTGCGGTGCGGGCGCGGTCCTGCATTGACTAGTCGAGGTAGCCCAGCATGGCGTTGGTTTCATCGCTCTCGTTGGAGGCGATGGGCCGGTTGAGGATGCGGGGCGAATTGCCGAAATTGCGATCGCCGGTCCCCCGGGGGTCGACCATTACCGGGCGGACACCGGCCAGGGAGACAGTGTGACTGACCTGGACATTGCTGGGGGAAACCGGGCGGTTCAGATCGCGGATGCTGCGTTCGGGATAGCGACCGATGACGGGCTTGGCGGACGCCGGAGCCGGTGCGATCGCCACGCTCTCGGTGACGGGCTCCACCGGGGTTACGTCAACCACGTCCGGCTGCAGATCGAGGGCCTTGGCCGAGCGGGTGCGAGGAGTTCTGGGGTTCTCGGAGGTGGCCATGGCGATTCCCGGAGTTGGTCAATCCTCAGTATAGATTTCAGCGGTTTTTCGCCGTTCGACCGGCAATTCCGAATTCCCGATGGGGACCATCACGCCGGATTATCGGGTCGATCCAGCCCCAGGGCCCGGTTCAGCCAGCCCCCCACCGACTGTTTGAGCTGACGCTTGCGCCGCCAGGTCTGAAACTGCTGCTCCAGCTTCTCCTCGCCGGGCCAGGCGGTGCGCCAGGTATCCAGGGCCAGGAGCATGCCCCAGAGCAGGAGAATGCCCAGGGACCAGCTGAGCTGCTGCTGGAGCAGCCAGTTGAGCAGTACCAGGAAGCCGTTGATGATCCCGAAGCGGGCCAGCCCCTGCCGCCAGCGCTGCCAGCGCTGGGCCAGAAAGGTCTGCCGTTCCTGATCCCGGGCCCGGCCGCTGCGCCAGTCGGCTTCGGCCTGGCGCAACTGGTCGGCCCCGATGCCCAGCTCGGCGGCGATTTCCTGCAGCTGGCTGAAGCCGAGACGGTCGTCACCGTCGTGGCTGGCCCGGGCGATCGCCAGCCCGAGGATTTCCTGTACCTCGTCGGGTCGATAGCGCGGCTCGGCCATGGGAGACAGCTCCGAAGACACCAGCCTCGATTTTCGCGGATCGGTCGCAGGCGGCGGGGGTAGGATCGGCAGGTCGTTGCAGCGATCGCCATGCCCCCCGTCGAGTCCTGGATTGGCCATCTGGCGGCCACCTGCACCACCCTCAGCTTCGTGCCCCAGGTCTGGAAGGTGCTGGAAAGCCGCGACACCCGGGCGATTTCCCTGCCGATGTACCTGCTGTTCTTCATCGGTATCAATCTCTGGCTGATCTATGGCCTGCTGCGCCACGACTGGCCCATCGTCTATGCCAATGTGATCACCATCGGCCTGACCGGAGTGGTACTGCAGCGCAAGCTGGCGGCGGTCCGCTCCGGTCGTGAAGGGCCCTGACCA
Organism: uncultured bacterium; assembly: GCA_963923365.1. Classification (GTDB taxonomy): domain Bacteria; phylum Cyanobacteriota; class Cyanobacteriia; order Synechococcales; family Synechococcaceae; genus CAWUMD01. The sequence continues at coordinate 514 of CAWUMD010000131.1, read as the reverse complement.
TTGCCTGAGAAGGCGGAGGAAGCCATGAAGCGACGCCACTGGCTGGGGATGGCGGGGGCAGGACTGGTCAGTCTGATCCTGGCCCGCCGCGGCTGCAGCCGGGAGCCTGATCCGGATACGCTGCAGAGTCTCGCAGCTCGGCGGGGTCTGACCTGGGGGGCCGCCACAAGTACGGCCCAACTGCAGGATGCTGACTTCCGCGCGCTGCTGCTTCAGCAGGTGGGTCTGCTGGTGCCCGAATGGCAGATGAAGTGGGACCAGTTGCAGCCCCGGCCAGACGGGTTCGAGTTCGCAGCCGCTGATGCGCTGCTGCGGTTTGCCCGACAGCATCGCCTGGGTCTGCGGGGCCACACTCTGGTCTGGCATCAGCAACTACCGGGCTGGCTTGAAACGATGGCTCCAGCCAATTGTGCAGCCGTGCTGGAGCGCTACATCCGCACCGTCGTTGAGCATTACCGCGGGCAACTGCAGTCCTGGGATGTGGTCAATGAACCGATTGCTGAGGATGGGTCGG
>CAWUMD010000130.1:0-7374 GCA_963923365.1 uncultured bacterium | reverse complement strand
CCTCTCTGGTCTCGTGGGCTCGGAGATGTGTATAAGAGACAGGTGATCTGCATTTCGGTCCCGAAGGCGAACCGGTGGCGGATGAACCGAGCGACCCTTGAAGCGGCGATGGATCAGCTGTGCGCGTCGATCTGTTGACCCGTGCCTGCTAAAGTAAGGAATGCTGTCTAAACCGCATTTTTGAGGATTCAAGGCGACCCATGGCCAAGAAAGCAATGGTCGAACGTGACCGGAAGCGCCGCAAACTGATCGATCAGTACGCTGCCAAGCGGGCCGAGCTGAAGGAACAGTTCGCCAAAGCTACCAGCCAGGCTGAGAAGCTGGAACTCCAGCGCAAGCTGCAGCAGCTGCCCCGTAACAGCGCCCCCACCCGCTTCCGCAACCGCTGCTGGGCCACCGGTCGTCCCCGTGGCTTCTACCGTGACTTCGGTCTCTGCCGCAACAAGCTGCGCGAGATGGCCCACGCCGGTCTGCTGCCGGGCGTCGTCAAGTCCAGCTGGTAGTCATCACCCCCTCCTGGGATGACTGAACGGGTCGGAACTGTGGTTCCGGCCCGTTTGCGTTTTCGGGCTCAGCGGCAGCTGCAGCCTTCCATGCCGAGGCTCTCGAGAATCAGGTCGCTGACGGCGTTGGCGACGGCGAACTCGCTGTAGAAGCTCTGGCTGAAGTCGAAACCGCGCAGCTCCATCACCAGGGCAATCACCAGGGACCCCAGATCGGTTTCCCCTTCCAGGCGCTGGCGCAGGAAGACCTGGGCGGCGCGCTGGGCAATGGTGGCATTGATCGCCTCCGGTAGAAACTCCGTGTCCAGCCAGTGCTGGAGCCGTTCCCGCAGCCATTCGCTTTCCTGCAGCGAATCGGTTGCCGGGGGCAGGGTAATGGAGGCAATCGGCTCGGCCATCGCACGGTCTCCGAGGGTAGGGCCATTGTAAGCAGGCCCTGGCCGGTCAGTCAGCCGGTTCGCCCTAAGATGGAGGCGCTGAGATTCGGCGTGGCGATGCTCGACCTTTCCAGCCCCTCCGGGCGTGATTCCCTGCGACTGGTGCCGGAACGGGGTGCCCTGGTCAGCCACTGGCAGGTGGCCGGTCGGGATCTGCTCTATTTCGATGCCGAGCGGTTCCGCGACCCCGCGCAGTCGGTGCGGGGCGGGATTCCGCTGCTGTTCCCGATCTGCGGTAATCTGCCGGGCGATCGCTACGAGTGGGAAGACCGCCGTTATTCCCTCAAACAGCATGGCTTTGCCCGCGATCGCGCCTGGACGGTGGTGGAGCAGGCCCCGGCGCAGGTGACGCTGGCGCTGGACAGCGATGCCGACACCCGTGCAGGCTTCCCCTTCGACTTCACCCTCACCTACACCGTGGCCCTTGGTGAGGGAGTGCTGAACCTGCGCTTCGGGCTCGAGAACCGGGATGACCGTCCGCTACCCTTCAGCCTCGGAATTCACCCCTACTTCGCCGTCAGTGACAAGTTCGCCCTGCGGCTGCGCATTCCAGCAGAGCGCTGGCAGGACCAGAAGAACGGCCAGTGGGAGAGCTTCGAGGGAGCCTTTGACTGGGACCGGCCGGAGATTGATGCCGCCTTCCGGGACCTGCGGCGGCCTGAGGTTACCCTGGTGGATGCGGCGGCGGGCCATTGCCTGACCCTGCGCTTCGATCCCGCCTTCGGCACCTTTGTGGCCTGGACCCTGGCGGGTAAAGATTACCTCTGCCTGGAGCCCTGGACGGCTCCCCGCAATGCCATCGGCAGCGGCGATGGGCTGCTGCGACTGGCCCCTGGAGAAAGTCGGGAACTGGCGATCGCTCTTTCCGTCGAAACCCTCGAGGCCCGCTGACCATGGCCGACGGCAAGGACCAGATTCATCCCCAGTACCGCCCGGACCGGCTGCTGATCGACAGCCTGATGGCGACGAGCGAACCGGACGAGCTGCAGCTGTGCGAACTGGCGCGGATGCGGGTTCGCTACCAGGGTTTTCCCGGTGGCCGCGACATCCAGGCCGACTGTGAGAAGGTGCTGCGCAAGTGGGGCCTGGACGAGGCCGCCCTGTTCGAACGCACCCGGCAAATGCACGCCCGTGGCGGCGTCTACCAGGGACGGGGCAAGGGTGAGGACAGCGAGTGGGGCACCGGCGGGTCCGCCTTCGATACCGCGGAATAGCCTCAGCTGGAGTCCCGCAGGGCTTCGGCCCAGGCCCGGCGGTAGAGGTGCTGGTCGCCGCGCTGGGTCACCCGGGGCTCGTGGCCCTGCTCCCGCAGGCACCGCAGGGTGGCCTGGCGCGACAGCCCGGCGATGCGGGCTGCCTCACTCAGGGATAGCCACTCCTGGCCCAGTTCCTGCAGCAGGCTGGATTCGTCCTGGCCCAGCAGCCGCTCCATCAGCAGTACCAGCAGATGCCAGCAGGCGCGGGTGTCGGCTTCCGCCCGGTGGCTCTCCCCCACCGGGAAGCCGAAGTGACGCACCAGATCCGGTAGGCTGCGGCTGGGCAGCTCCGATAGCAGGCGACGGCTGAGGCGGACGGTGCAGAGTTGATCGGCCTCCGCCTTGGACCAGTCGATCTGCTGGCGCTGCAGCTCCGCCCGCAGGAAGCGGTAGTCGAAGCTGAGGTTGTGGGCGACCAGGACCCCGGGCTCCAGACGTGGCAGCAGGCGCGGCCAGATGTGAGGAGCGGTCGGGGCTCCGGCCAGCATGGGGGTGTCGATGCCGGTGATCCGGGTGATCACCTCGGGCACCGGGATGCCGGGATCGATCAGGGTTGTGAACTGATTGCGAATGCCGTCCCGCAGCGTCCCCTGGAGGATGGAGACCTCGATCACCCGGGCCTGGGGTAGCTTCAGCCCGGTGGTCTCCACATCGACGACGGTGAAGCTGGCGTCCGCGAGGCGGCGGTAACGGTCAAGCAGTGCGCGGGAGCTGGGCATGGATTCCATTAAGCCACGGCCCCGCGGCCTCAGTAGGATCGGAGTCGCTGTGCTGCGGGATGACGTCGGTCCATGTTCTTCGCCTTTGAGTCGGATTTCGTCGAGACGCTGCACTGCATCCCGATGGTGGTGCGGCGCAAGCTGGATGACTGCGGCGTCAAGCTGAAGCTGGAGCACTGGAATCGCCTCAGTGCCGAGGAGCGGCAGTGGCTGGTCACCCAACCCTGTGAATCGACGGCTGAGAGCGAAGTCTATCGGCAGCAGTTGCGGGACTGGACAACCCGGGACTTCGGCGAACCGGCGAAGGATCTGCCCATCGATCCGCAGCCGGTCTGCAGGGGGACGGAGATTCCAGAGAATGTGGCCGACGCCTGCGGGGTGCTGGGGGTGACCCTGGAGCCGACCGAATGGCAGGCTCTGACGGATCTGCAGCGCTTTGCCCTTGTGAAGCTGGCTCGACCCAGCCATGAGCACCGCAACCTGCTGCCTGCCCTGCGGGAGTTCAAGCTCGCGTGAGTCTGGCGGTGCTGGTGCTGGCGGGGGGGCGCAGCCGCCGCATGGGCACTGACAAAGCACTGCTGCCGCTGGATGGAGAACCGCTGCTGGCCCGCACGGTCCGTGTGGCGCGGGAGATCTCGCCGACGGTGGCGATCGCCTGCCTGGACCCCGACCGCTACCGTAACTGCCTGCCCCCGAATGTGCGCTGGCTGCCCGAAGCTCAGCCCGAGGGGCCCCAGGGACCGCTGGCGGCGCTGACCCGGGCCCTGCCCCAGTTGGAGAGCGAGTGGCTGCTGCTGCTGGCCTGCGACCTGCCGTGTCTGAGCCCGGAGCCCCTGCAGCGCTGGGCGGATCAGCTGTCGGGGCTACCCCCTGAGGTTGCGGCGGCGGTGCCCAAGACCGAGCGAGGCTGGGAACCCCTCTGCGGTTTCTATCGGACGACCGCTGTCGCAGATCTGCGCTCCTGGCTGTCCCAGGGGCGGCGGGACTTCCAGGGCTGGCTGGACTCCCGGCTGGTACTTGCGCTGCCGGTGACGGACCCGGGGCTGCTGCTCAACTGCAATACGCCGGGGGAGTGGCAGGCGATCGCCGCCGCGTCAGAGGATCGGCACTAGGGCGACCGGCGTCCCGGCGGGAATTTTACGGCCCGCCTCCAGCAGGATGGCCCAGTGGCTGGCCTCCACCAGGGAGAGCAGCGCCGCCGAGGACTGCTGCCCCAGCACCTCGACCTGACCCTCGGGGGTGAGACGCGCCCGGAAAAAGCAGCGCAGCCCCTCGGGTTTGCGCACGGTCGCCGCCAGGGGCAGCTGGAGCTGAGTAGCCGTCTCCCCCCGCAACTGGCGCAGCAGGGGACGCAGGAAGAACTCCGTGGTGACGGCGGTGGAGATCGGGTTGCCGGGGCAGGCGAACACCAGTCCCTGCTGGCCGGGGGCGATCGCCAGCAGCACCGGTTTGCCGGGACGGATGGCCACCCGGTGAAAGCGGGTCTCACAGCCGAGAGCGCCCAGGGAATCGGGCACAAAGTCTGCTTCGCCCATGGAAACAGCCCCGGTGGTCAGAATCAGGCGGATACCCTGACCCCAGAGATTGCGCAGGGTCTGCTCGAACTGTACTGGATCATCCCCCAGGCTGACCTGGGCCCGGACGTCGCAGCCCAGCTGGGCCAGTCGCGCTGCCAGGAACGGCTGGCTGGAGTTGCGGATCTGCGCCGGTTTCAGGTCGGGCGATCGCCAGTCCACCAGTTCATTACCGGTGCTGACGATGGCGGTGGGAACCTGCTCCCACACCGTCAGCGTGGCGATCCCCAGAGCCGCCCCCAGCATCACCACCGCCGGGGTGACCGGGTGCCCGACCTGCAGCAGCGTCTGGCCGGTGCGGAAGTCCTCGCCCCGGCGGCGCACGAATTGCCCGGCCGGGACCGCTGCCTGCAGCAGCAGCCGGTCGTCGCGGCCCTGAACGTCCTCCACCTTCACTACGCTGTCGGCGCCGGGAGGCATCGGTGCCCCGGTCATAATCGCCCGGGCTTCCCCGGCGGCTAGCGGCTGCTCCGGCACGGCTTCCCCCGCCAGACCCGTGCCCACGATCCGCAGGGCCAGCGGCTGTTCCGGGCTAGCTCCGGCGGTATCTGCGCTGCGCAGGGCAAAGCCGTCCATGGCGGAGTTGTCCCAGTGGGGCAGGTCTCCGGGAGCGATCAGCTCGGTGGCCAGAACCCGCCCCAGGGCTTCGGTTAGGGGGCAGAGCTCAGTCGCCAGCGGCAGATGCAGGGCAGCCCTGCGGATTTCGCCCAGAGCTTCGTCGTAGCGCAGCATGATAGAACAACCGACGTCTGGCCCAGCCTAGCGGGTCGCGTTGTCCCGGCGTTTCCCAGCCTTTTCTCCATGACCATTCGGATGATCGATGTCGGCGACAAGGCGGTGACCGAGCGCACTGCCCGGGCCGAGGGCTGGATTCGCCTCGATCCCGAGGTTTACTGCCGGGTGATCCAGCAGGAGCTGCCCAAGGGGGATGCCCTGCTGCTGGCCCAGGTGGCGGGCATCCAGGGGGCCAAGCGCACCGCCGATCTGCTGCCCCTCTGCCACCCGCTGCCCCTGGAGGGGGTGAAGGTGGAGAGCCATCCCCAGGCCGACGGGCGCACCATCCGCATCGAGACCCGGGCCCGCACCACTGGCAAGACCGGCGTCGAGATGGAGGCCCTGGCGGCGGTGTCGGCGGCGCTTCTCTGCATCTACGACCTGACCAAGATGTTCGATGCCACCGCCGAAATCGGTGGCATCCGCCTGCTGGAGAAGACCGGCGGCAAGTCCGGCCACTGGCGGGCCGATGGGTCCGGCAGCGGGCTCGATCGGGCGGACCTGAGCGGCCAGCGGGCGATCGCAATCACCGTCAGCGATCGCGCCGCCGCCGGATCTGCCGAGGACCGCTCTGGGCCGCTGCTGGCCGCCTGGCTGGTGGACCGGGGTGCCACCCTGGTAGCCCGTCACTGTCTGCCCGATGAACCGGACCCTCTGGCCGAGACCGTGCAGGCGGCGATCGCCGAGGGGGCAACGCTGATTCTGCTCAGTGGCGGCACGGGCCTGGGCCCCCGCGATCGCACTCCCGAAGCGCTGCAGTCCCTGGGCGGACGGGAGGTACCGGGCATCGGCGAGGCCCTGCGGCAGGCCGGGGTGAGCGAGACGCCGATGAGCTGGATTTCCCGCAGTGGGGCCTGGGTGATCGGCGGGGCGCTGGTGGTGGCCCTGCCGGGCAGTCCCCGGGCTGTGGCCAGTGGCCTGACCACCCTGGAGCCGCTGCTGGCCCACAGTCTGGCGATTGTCGCCGGAGGCAACCACGGATGAGTCGTGTGGAGATCATCGGCTTTGCGAGCCTGCGGGATCTGCGGCTGGAGCTGGAGCTGGACCTGCCCCAGGTGGCCGGGGTGGTGAAGGAGGCGATCGCCGCCCGCCTCGACCCGGCCTCTCCCCAGGTGGCGCTGCTGGCCCGCGCGGCCCTGGGCACCGACACGGCTATTTACCGTGATGACGATCCCATTCCGGCAGGCACGGTTCAGCTGGCCCTGCTGCCGCCGGTGAGTGGAGGCTGACATGGATCGCTTCTTTGTCGAGATTCGCGATGACGCTATCCCACCCGAGGCGGCGGCAGACTTCTGTGCCGACGAGCGCTTCGGAGCCTTTGTCAGCTTTGTTGGCAATGTCCGCCGGGTGAATGTCGGGCGCCGGGTCACCGGCATCACCTACGAAAGCTTCCGGCCCCTCTGCCGCACGGTCTTCCTCGACATCTGCCGCGAGGCGGAGCGGATTTTCGAGCAGGAGCTGCGCATCTATGTCAGTCACCGCGTCGGCGAAACCCGGGTGGGGGATGCCAGCGTGATCGTCGGCGTCGGGGCCATCCACCGGGATGAGGCCTTCGAGGCCTGCCGCTACGTGATCGAGGAGCTCAAGCACCGTGCCCCGATCTGGAAGCTGGAGCACTACGAGGACGGCGACTCCGGTTGGGTGCCCGGCCACTGCCTCTGCCAGGAACGGCGGGCGGGCGCTCGCTGGCGGCGGGCCGTGGCCCCGGAGCCACAGCCATGACACTGCTGCGGGACAGTCACGAGCGGGAGTTCCGCTACCTGCGGCTGTCGATCACCGATGTCTGCAACTTCCGCTGCCAGTACTGCCTGCCGGATGGGCAGCAACTGGAGCGCGATCGCCCGTCCCTGCTATCCGTGGCTGAAATCCGCCAGCTGGTCCAGGGCTTTGCCGGCCTGGGCATCGAGAAGGTGCGTCTGACCGGGGGCGAACCGACTCTGCGCCATGACCTGACGCAGATTGTGGCGGCGGTGGCGGCGGTGCCCGGCATCCGCGAGGTCGCCCTGACCACCAACGGCTGGCGGCTGCCGGATCTGCTGCCGGGCCTGGTGGAGGCAGGTCTGACCCAGCTCAACCTCAGCCTCGATCACCTGACGGCGGAGGGCTTCGAG
>CAWUMD010000129.1:0-7378 GCA_963923365.1 uncultured bacterium | reverse complement strand
TCGAGCTGATGCCGTATTTGGAGAACAAGGAATCGATTCTGGAGTTGAGCTCGCGCAGCCGCGCGTTCTCGCTCCTCAGCTGCGCGTTCTCGCTCCTCAGCTGCGCGGTCTCGGTCCTGATCCGCTCGATATCGGCTTCGATTTCCAAGGTTCCACTCAAGGCCGAGATTAGCCACGACCAGAAGGGCCGCGGCGCAGAAGACCCAGAAGCTGAGGTCAACGAGGGTGGTTGGGGGGTAAGGGAGGTGGAATCCGTCATCTCCGTAGAACCTCAGCAACGCCGTCAGGGCAAACAGAACCGTAATCAGCGCCCGGGTCAGCAGGGCCAGAAAGGCTGTCATCGGGCTGGAGCAGACCTGTATCCATGCCCGGATCCTAGTGCATCCCAGCCACTGGAGGCGCAATCATCGGCAGTCGTTCGGGTGGCTGCTCGGCCAGGCGAGGATTGGCCCGATCCTTGGCGGAGAGCTGAATGTCGGCTTCCACCTCAGGCCAGGTGATGCCGAGGTCAGGGTCATCCCAGCGGATGCCCTGCTCGGAGGCAGGGTGGTAGTAGTCGCTGCACTGGTAGCAGAAGTCAGCCACCTCGGAGAGGACAAGGAAGCCGTGGGCGAAGCCGGGGGGCACCCAGAGCTGGCGATGGTCGCGGTCATCGAGGATGACGCCGACCCACTGGCCGAAGCTGGGGGAGCCGCGACGGACATCCACAGCGACATCGAAGACCCGACCGCGGGCGCAGCGGACCAGTTTGCCCTGGGGCTGCACCAACTGATAGTGGAGGCCGCGCAGCACACCCATGCGGGAGCGGGACTGGTTCTGCTGCACCAGGGGAGGGATACCAGCCTGGTCGAGCACGGACTGGCGGCTGGTTTCGACGAAGAAGCCGCGCTCGTCCCCAAACACCTGGGGTTCGAGCAGCAGCACCTCGGGGATGGCCTGGGGAGTAATCTTCATGGCCGGGCGGCTCCGTACTGCTGAGCGTAGTAGGCACGGTACTGGTCGCTGAGCAGGGGCTGCCACCAGTCGCGGTGGGTGAGGTACCACTCAACCGTGCGGCGTAGGCCTGCGGCGACGGTGACACTGGGTTGCCAGCCCAACTGCTGCTGCAGCTTGGAGGAATCGATGGCGTAGCGACGATCGTGACCCGGACGGTCCGGGACGAAGGTAATCAGGGAGCGGGCAGGTCGCACCGGCAGGTCGGGGGCCAGTTCATCCATCAGGTCGCAGAGCTGCTGGACGAGGTCGAGGTTACGCACCTCGTTATTGCCGCCGATGCAGTAGGTCTCGCCAGGGATGCCACGGTCAAGGATAGTGGCCAGGGCATGGCAGTGGTCCTCGACGTAGAGCCAGTCGCGGATGTTCTGGCCATCGCCGTAGACCGGCAGGGGCCGACCCAGGAGGACGTTGATCAGCATCAGCGGGATCAGCTTCTCGGGGAAGTGATAGGGGCCATAGTTGTTGGAGCAGTTGCTGATCAGGGTCGGTAGACCGTAGGTGTGGAAGTAGGCGCGGGCCAGGTGGTCGCTGCCAGCCTTGCTGGCGGAGTAGGGGCTGTTGGGCGCGTAGGGCGTGGTTTCGCAGAAGGCGGGGTCCTGCTCGCCCAGACTGCCGAACACCTCATCGGTGGAGACATGCAGGAAGCGCCAGTGGGCGGGCTGCCCGGCGGTGATCCACTGCTGGCGGAATTGCTCAAGCAGGGTGAAGGTACCGACGACGTTGGTCTGCACAAAGGCACCAGGGCCACTGATCGAGCGATCGACGTGGGATTCGGCGGCCAGGTGGGCGACGGTGTCGATGGCGTGGGTCTGCAGCAGTTGGGCCACCAGAGCGGCATCAGCGATGTCGCCCTGAACGAAACTGATTCGCCCCGCATCCAGCAGGGGCTGAATGGTAGCGAGGTTCCCGGCGTAGGTAAGGGCATCGAGCACCACCACCCGGTCGTCGGGATAGGTGGCGCACCAGTGGTGGACAAGGTTTCCGGCAATGAATCCGGCACCGCCGGTGATCAGGAGAGCGCGGGGCATGGGCATCAAGGTCAGAGGTGGACAGAATCAGCAGAACACTCGGTCTGCCAGGCATGCAGGGAGGCTTGCAGATCGGCACGCCAGTCGGGTTGCGGCAGCCCAAAGGTGGCACAGAAGTGACGGCAGTCGAGACGGGAGTTGGCCGGACGGCGGGCCGGGGTGGGAAAGTCGGCAGTGCTAATCGGCCGTACCGGGGGTATCCGGGACAGCAGCCCGTGTTCGTAGGCGTCCTGGACGATTACCTCAGCGAAGCCATGCCAGCTGGTCACATGCTGGGAGGCATAGTGATAGAGACCCCAGGGAAAGGTATCGGGAGCCGCCAGGGCCCGGTCCGCCAGGGTAAGCAGGGTACGGGCGATGCTCTCAGCACTGGTGGGTGTCCCCCACTGGTCGGCGACGACCCGCAGCTCGTCCCGCTCGGCGGCCAGCCGCAGCATCGTGCGCACGAAGTTATGGCCCTGCTGGCCGAATACCCAGCTCACCCGCAGAATCAGATGCTGGGGCAGGATCGCGGTCAGAGCTTGTTCCCCGGCCAGCTTGCTGGCGCCGTAGACGCCCAGGGGTGCCGGAGTATCGGACTCAGCCCAGGGCTGCTCACCACTGCCATCAAAGACATAGTCAGTGGACAGGTGGAAGCAGGGAATCGACCGCTCGGCACAGGCCTGGGCCAGTGCGGCAACCCCTGAGGCGTTGACCGACTGGGCCAGTTCCGGTTCCGCCTCGGCCCGATCCACAGCCGTGTAGGCAGCTGCATTGATCACCAGCACGGGCTGGCACCTAGCCAGGGCAGCCACGATGGTTTCGGGGTGGGCGAGATCAAGACCAGACCGGTCCAGCACCACCAGGTTGCGACCAGCCGCAAGGCGAGTCAGAGCAGACCCGACCTGACCGGTAGCACCGGTAACGAGAATCGGTCCGCTCATCGGTGGGGGTCCTGCAGCAGAGCTTCGAGATACTGCCCATAGCCGCTCTTGCGCAGGGGTGCGGCCAGGGCCAGCAGTTGCCCATCATCAATCCAGCCCTGGCGCCAGGCGATCTCCTCGGGGCAGGCGATCTTGAAACCCTGACGGCGCTCCAGGGTGCGGATGAAACTGGCCGCTTCGTGCAGCGAGTCGTGGGTACCGGTATCGAGCCAGGCCATGCCCCGACCCATCAGTTCAACCCGGAGATCACCCTTGTTCAGGTAAAGACGGTTGAGATCGGTGATTTCCAGCTCACCCCGGGGCGAGGGGCGTACCTGTCGGGCGAATTCGACCACCCGCTCGTCGTAGAAGTACAGCCCTGTCACCGCGTAGTTGGAGGCCGGCTGAGTCGGTTTCTCGACAATATCCGTCACCCGCCGTTGCGCATCGAAGCTGACGACACCGTAGCGTTCCGGATCCGACACCTGATAGGCAAAGACCGTCGCACCCTGTGACCGGGCATTGGTTGCCTGCAACTGCTCGGAAAGGTCATGGCCATAGAACAGGTTATCGCCAAGGACCAGGGCAGCCGGAGCTCCCGCCAGGAACTCTTCACCGATCAGGAAGGCCTGGGCCAGACCATCGGGGCTGGGTTGTACCGCGTAGTCCAGACGCAGCCCCCAGGTTGCACCATCCCCGAGTAGTTCCGCGAACCGGCTGGTGTCCTGGGGCGTGGAGATGATCAGAATTTCGCGGATACCCGCCAGCATCAGTGTGCTGAGCGGGTAGTAAATCATCGGCTTGTCGTAGACCGGCAGCAGCTGCTTCGAAATCGCCTGGGTCACCGGGTAAAGGCGGGTCCCGGAACCTCCCGCCAGAATGATGCCTTTTCTCGGACAGGGCATGAGTTGATGGGATGAGCTGACCATCACATTACCCTGTCCCGGGTTCCGGCTCCGCGAGCGGATAACCCAGGGTCGTCAGCAGATGCCGGAACTGTTGCTGAAACCGCTGCTGACCAAACCCTTCCGCCCATTGACGGATTCTGGCCCCATCCCAGAGATGATCTTCCAAGGCCTCCATCGCACCCAGCAGACTCATCACGGTCTGCTCCGGAAACCAGATCCCCGTGACGTCAGGCTTCACGGTCTCTGTCGCCCCCCCACGACCGTAGGCAATCACAGGCCGTCCACAGGCCATCGCCTCGACCGGGACAATCCCGAAGTCCTCCAACCCCGGAAACAGCAGAGCCCGACAGTGCTGGTAGTGCCAGCGGATCACCTCCCGGGACTGCCGCCCGAGAAACCGCACGGTAGGGCCTGCCATCCGCCTCAGGTGGCGCTCCTGCTCACCGGTCCCAATCACCACCAGAGGGCGACCGGCACGGGAACAGGCCTCGACCGCCAGATCGGCCCGCTTGTAGAGCACCAGTTGACCAACCAGGAGATAGAAGTCCTGGGGCGGCTCCGAGCTGGGAACAAAGTAGTCGGTATCCACCGGCGGGTGAATAACCGTGGCCTCCCGACGATAGACCTTACGGATCCGCTGGGCAACGAACTGGGAATTGGCCACGAAGTGATCGACCCGATCGGCGCTGAGGCGATCCCACTGGCGCAGCCAGGGCAGCAGCAGCGCATGCAGCCAGCGTTTGGGCCCCCGGGCACGACGGTTGTAGTCGACCGCCAGGTCCCAGACGTAACGCATCGGGGAATGGCAGTAGCAGAGGTGCAGGGCATCCGGGCGGGTGACGACCCCCTTGATCGGCCCGGATTCGCTGCTGATCACCAGGTCGTAGTCGCTCAGATCCAGCAGTTCACAGGCCCAGGGCATGAGCGGCAGATAGCTCTGGTAAAGTCTGCGGGCCCAGGGCAGGCGAGCGATCAGAGAGGTGTGGATGGGGTGACCGGGCAGCAGCTCTACCGTCAGGGCCGGATCCTGAACGTGGGTGTGAACCGGTGCACCGGGAAACAGTTCCGCCAGGGCTGCCAACACCGCTTCCCCACCCCGGTGACTGACTAGCCAGTAGTGCAGCAACGTGATCTGCCCCAGCGATCGCCCCACTGGCGGCCCAGAGACAGGGGTCATCGGTACTGCAACGAGTTGAGGGTGTAGTAAACCTTCTTGTAGTAAGGCCAATAGGCACCCATCACCCGCTCCAGGCAGTACTTGATCACTTCCTTGAAGCCATGGTAGGGATTCCGGACTTCCCGCAGCTTACGCAGCAGCACCTGGAGACTGCCCGTGAAGGAAGAGGTACCCCCCAGCCGGTAACGCACAACCAGGTCGGGCACAAAGACATACTCACGAGTCGCTGCCCGCTTGATCTCCCGATCGGCACTCAGGGGATAGAGCAAACTGTAGGGATGACTCTGAGCCCAATCCCGGCGGAATAGCATGGCCTGGTGGGTCGGCTCATGGTACAACAGCCAGCGGTGAATCTGCCGCACACCGGGATGAGGCCATTGCATGGCAATTCCGGTGGCACAGTGCTCGACCAGAGCCCGTCCGAAGGCGACCGGGACCTCTGAATGGCTGCGGATGGCTGCTACCAGCCTGGCCAGACTATCCGTTCCCCAAAAGCAGTCACCGGAGTTCAGGAAGAGTAGGTACGGCTCCTGAACCTGGGTCAGCGCAAAGTTCATGGCTGGGAAGATTCCGGACTCGGTCGGACAGGTATAGATCAACTGATGGGCAGGTATCAGTTCCTGAGCCATCTGTTTGCAGTCCCGGGACTGGAGCGACCCATCAACCACATAGACCCTGGCCTGCTGCAGACCCTGCGCCAGGATTGATGTTAGCGTCTCCCTAAGTTCCTGCGGATTGTCCTTACACAGAACAATCACGGCCACTCTGTCATCCACGGCACACGGCGCCACGCACTTCCGACCCGAATGCTCCCAGACAGGCCATGACCGTCAGGATAAAGCATCCGCATCGCCAAGTGCCTGCAGGTAGACAGACTGGTAACGACCAGCGACCACCGGCTCAGCCCAGCAGGCGATCGCCCGCTCACGAGCAGCCTCACCGTAGGCCCGGCGTCGTGGTTCATCCATCAGCAGGCGGGCGATCGCTGCAGCCATCGCGGCACAGTCAAAGGGGGGCACCAGTTCTCCGGTGACCTCAGGCGCCAGTACATCCGCAAGACCACCGACCTGCCAGGCCACCACCGGGCAACCGCAGGCCTGCGCCTCAGTGCCAATCTGCGGCAGGTTATCGAGCCGTGACGGCACGATGGTCAGATCCACTGCACTGTAGACCAGTGGCAGCAGTCGCTCATCCGTCACCGGTCCCAACCAGTGAACGGGCAGTCCCCAGTCCTCCGGCCCCCGGGGTGCGGATTGACCAAGGATGACCGCCGCCGAACGCTCCGCCAGGTCGCGAGGGAGGCGCTGCAGAACATCCCGGAGCAGGTCCATCCCTTTGCGCAGATCGCTCCCTGCTCGTTCTGCACCGAACAGCAGCAGTCGGCGGTGCGGGGGTAGATTCAGCAGACGACGCGACAGCGCGACATCCCAGGGCCGGAAAAGGTCTGTGTTCAGGGCATTGGGAATCACCGTAATCGGCCAGCGTCCCAGCAACACAGATCGGGCCACACAGTCTGCCATCCAGCGGCTGGGGGCGACCAGTTGATGGGGGCGGCGCCAGCAGCGTTGCTTCCGTTGCCAGACCCAGCGATTCAGATCCCATCTCTGCTCCCAGTCCGGTCGATTGTCACGCCGATACCCCTGCTGATAGCGCCGATCCCGGTCCTGGTACTGATAATGCTCCGCACCCAGGAACGCCCATTGGTCATGCAGAGTCCAGACCTGGGGTTTCTGCAGGCGGGCCGTGGCTTCTACCGAGAGCAGTTCGCCGCAGACCCAGTGCAGGTGCAGCACATCCACTGGCAGACGATTCAGCTCCCGGTCCAACCCCGATGGCAGCCAACTGGCGGAATGCAGCACGGTATTACGGCTTTGCAGACCACGGTTGATCAGAGCTCCCACCGTTGGGCGCACCGCCGCCCAGCCCTGGGCCAGCTTGCCTTGGGGTCCGCGCACTCGAGGATCATCACTCTGGCGCAGGGCAACCCGCATAGTAGAGTCCAACCCGCTGCCGCCTAGGGCTCGGTGGAGACGGTAGGCAGCCCGGGACGCTCCCCCTTTGAGGTCAGACAGGCTGAGATGACAGACCCGCAAGGGCGACTCAGACATAGCGCCGCATCAGCCGACGGAGAATGCGCCGGAGCAGGGAAGGTGCGAAGAAGAAATCGAAGCAGGCCCGGTCCCAGGCTGGGCTAACGTCAACCTGCGGCGGATGAACCAGGGGCAACGGCAACGCTGCAGCCTCGGCCGCGGGATTGACTCCCTGAAGGGTATGCGTGGCACCCTCACCGAAGCCGATATTGCGACAGAGATTCACTGCAGGGACGCAGCAGAGCATGTTCCGGGTCCAGCAGCTGTAGGTCCAGGC